>DAIDJH010000172.1 GCA_027451425.1 Bdellovibrionales bacterium
CGCGACTCGATCGATTGACCACGAATCAAGTGCGGCCCCACGCTGGGGATAAGCGTAAAAGCGAATATCAATGACGCTATCATGACGATTGAGACAATCACCCCAACAGGTGAAAATAAACGCCCAGCAAGACCCGTTAAAAAAATCAACGGAACAAAAATGGCAACTGTCGTGATGGTCGAAGATAAAACCGGACCAGCCACTTCACTCGCCGCACGCTGAAACACTTCGGCCACCGTATCGTTCGGCGCAAGCTCTCGGTGGCGAAAAAAATTTTCAATGACGACGATGGCATCGTCAATCACCATTCCGGTTGCAATGGCAAGCGCGCTCAGACTCATGACGTTTAATGACATACCAAGATAGCGCATGAATACGATTGAACTTAGGAGCGACGCCGGAATCGACGTAAAGGCAACAAGCGACGCTCGCCAGCTGCGTAAAAAAACAAGCAGAATAAGTCCGACCAAAGCCGCACCAAAAACAACGGCTTCTTCAACCCCGCGAACGGCCTCATACACGACCTCGGACTGATCGTAGTATTTTGTAATTGAGACACCCGCCGGCAGTTTAAAATCTTTTAAAAATTTATCGACCTCGCGTGTGACGTCGACGACGTTGGCATTCGGTTGCCGAACAATTTGAATTGCAACACTCGGAGTCTTGCCGTTCTCCGCCCCTCCACGATACGGCATATGCGTGAGGCGCACGCTTGCAATGTCTTTGATCCGCACCGGCACATTGTTTCGAACGGCGACAATCGTGTCTTCAATGCTTTTTACGTCGGTGAGCCGCGTTCTCGGCATAATGCCAAAGCTCTGCGCGCCAAGATCTAATACGCCGCCGACTGTCGCGACATTGTTGTGAGCGATTGCCTTGCGAATATCGGCAATCGACAAATCGAATTTTTGCAACTCCTCTGGGTCTAGAAATACACCGTATTCAGGCGCAAGCCCGCCAAAAATGAGAACTTGAAACACTCCGTTTTGTTGGAGAAGCGCCGGACGCAATCGATATTTGGCGAAGTCGTAAACATCGAGCAGCGATGAACCTCCCGTTAGCACAAAACTCTCCACCTGCCCGAGCGTATTGCTTAACGTTTCGACGCTGACATCTGAACCTTTCGGCAGCCCCCCCTGAATGCTCGCAAGCTTTTGAATCACCTGTTGTCGTGCAAATTCAACGTCAGCGCCCCACTTGAGTTGAATTGAAATCAACGAAATATTTGACACGTTGGTAGAGCGAATGCGCCGCACGTTATAGATGCCGGACATCGCCGACTCGACTGGGAGAGCGACCTGCTTTTCTAGCTCCTCAGCTGTAAGCCCTTGGTTTTCAACAACCACACTAAGCGATGGAAAATTCAAATTCGGCAAAAGTCCCAACGGGAGAGATGTGTAAATCCAAACCGCAAGCGCTGACCAAAGAATGGAGAGCAACACCAACAATTGCGTATTTTTGATGGAGAAACGAAGAATTTTTTCGCTAACGCTTTTGGCATTCACGCTCAATCATCGCCCCTGTCATCGTCGTTACTTCCGCCGCCCATCAAATTTTGATACCACTCCAGCGCCCCCTGAACGAGAACAGTGTCACTTACCGAAAGTCCGTTTTTGATCTCAGTAAAGTCCGGCTCTTGGCTGCCAACCGTCACTTTGGTTTTATCAAAATCACCCTTTTCATCCTGCTTAAAGACAAGAAACTTGCCGGCCGCGACGATAACCGCCGTTGTCGGCACCGCAAGACTCATTCGCGACGAGAGCGTTATATCAATTGATGCGTACGTACGCGAAGGCACATTTGCCTTTTTCATCATGGTTATAGTCACGACACTTTGGCCCGTTTTCGGGTCGGCGTTGCGCAAAATTCCGCTTACCAGCCCTTGCATAAACTCTGATTTATTCGCACTATCGAGTAGTTCAACCCGCGCCGCTTCTCCAATTTTAATTTTCATCGTGTCGCCAGAAGAAAAGTAAGCCGCCACATGCCGACGATCTTGCGAAATCGCTCCGTACCCCGTCGCAACGCGCGTGAATTGATGCTCCACTGGGCGGCTCGTTACAAACAGGGGAGAGGATCTCATTTCATCATTGGCAAGAACCGCAGACGTGAAAAGGACCTCAACGGCACTTGCAACAAAAATTATCAGACAAAATAAAATAAGTTTATTTTTCGCCACGGTCAATTTTCTGCCCTTCTTAAGGCCGCTCCGTCGCCCGTCACAAGCTGCAATTGCGTCAAGGCAATTTGATACTGGGCGCGCGACCGCTCGCGATCAAGTCGTGATTGAATCAAAAGCGCGTGTGCGTCGCTCAACTCTGTCATTGGAGCAAGCGCTGTGCGATAACGCTTCAGCGACGAGACGTATGCACGCTTAGCAACAGGCAAATTCGCGAGCGCGGCTTTGTAACCCGCCCAGGCGACCTTGACGCGCTCAATGGTGTCAAAGACTTCTGTGCGAATTTTTAATTTTAATTCTTCGTCCTTGAGCTCCTCGATATTGAGTTTGGCTCGTGCACTGTCAACTCGCGAAGAAATCCCGCCAAAATCAAACAGCGGCATACCAACCGTGGCCGTAGTGCCCCACCCTAATGTCCACATGTCTTGCGGAGTAAGACCACCGTAACCATAGTCGGCCTCAAGCGTGATACTCGGAAGACGCTCGCGCTTTGCTTTTTGCACAGCGTACTCTTGCGCGGAAATTTGTTCGTTTTGCGCTTGGAGATCTGGGCGCTTTTCATACACTCGCGACATTATTTCTCTCAGATCCACGTTTGGCGGCGCCAAGACGTCGTTTATTGACGCAAGATCTGCAGGGGGAGTCTCACCCATGGCCGCCCCCAACACGTGAAGTTCATGACCGAATGCCGCCTGCGCCTTCAGGCGGGCCTGTCCGTATGCACGCAACGAAATTTCAATCTTTGCGTAGTCGTACTCAGGCACAAGCCCCACCGTGAATTTAGGCCCCATGAGCTTAAGAAGGCGCGAAAATTCAACCATTGCCTTTGCCCAATCAGAAACTTGTGCCGCAGCGGACAACCCACGATAGTAGCTGTCTTTCACCGCCGCCAAAATTTCAAAGCGCTTTTCTTCAGCCTTTGCCTTTGCATCAATTTGAAGGTGTTCGAGTCGATGAATTTCTGACAGCGTTTGCCCGCCGTTAAATAAATTTTCATTAATTTGAACCATCGCATTGTTTGCATCCGGAAGTTGGGTTGCGACATCGTCACTTTGACTATACTGGTACTGAGCCGAAAGCACCGGCAAATTTTGCGCCTGCGCCGAGTCGGTCTCCGCTTCAGCATCGCGCACCGTCGCTTTCGCCACCAATATTTCAGGGTTCGCGACCAAAGCCCGCGAGAGAGCTTCGTCCAATGTGATTTTTCTATCTGCAAGACTCGTCTGCGCCAACCCTGCCCCAGGGCTCAGCATCGCCACAGTTAAAAAGATCGAAAACAAAATTCGCGCTTTGCGAAAAAAAAGCATCCATAACATCGCTCAAATAGTTCAACCTTCAGCCTCACCAGTGTCAATCGCGCAGCCATAAATACTCTACTGAAGTGTAGTATGAAAGCGTCGAAAACTAACGTAAACGCAAAACACCGCCATTGCCGCGAGAACAAGCGTGTGCGTAAGAACGTAAGCCGCACCACCACCTTTGAGCATGATATTTCGAAGAAGCCCCATGTAATGCGCGAGGGGATCAAGATATGCGACCCATCGAATTGCCGGGGGCATGTTTTCAAGAGGGAACATTAGGCCTGAAAACATCATAGCCGGAAACATAAACAAAAAAGATCCCAGCGCCGATTGCTGTTGGTTTTTACAGAATGTCGACAAAAGCGTGCCAATCCCCACGCTCGTGCAAATGAATACAAACGTGCATAAAGTTAGAACAATGTACGAGCCCCGCATCGGCACACGAAAAATGAGAAGCGCGACCGACAATATCAGAGGGAGATTGACCATCCCCAAGACAACGTACGGAATGGTTTTACCGTAAATCACTTCTGACGGAGAAACTGGCGCGGAAATAAGCGCCTCAAACGTACCCATTTCTTTTTCGCGCACAATCGCCACCATACTGAGCATCATCGTCGTCATCACCATGAGCGTGCACATCACGCCCGGCACCATAAAAATGCTTGTGTCGAGCGCGGGATTGTACAGAACGCGAATTTCCGTTTGAATGGGCGCCTTCGGCATCGTGATATGCAGGTCATCTTTAATTGTGTCATTTATAATCGCACGCAGATAGCTCTCGACGGCCTGGGCTTGAAGAACATTTGTCGCGTCCGTAAGAAGTTGCAAGGGCGCGCCATTCGGCCTGCCATTCTCGCCAACGTCGCCAATCGCCTCGCCACGCTCGATTGCCCGCGTGAACCCGCCTGGCGGAGCCACGAAAACCGCGTCGGCCCGCCCCGCCCGAATTAACTCAAATGGTTTATCTCCCGCCCTCACCCGCACCGGCAAAAACCATTTGCCGGCGATGGCCCGATCGTACACATCGCGCGCGACTGTATCACTCGATTGATAAAAAGCCGCAAGACGAATGTTTTTTACCTCATTCGAAACCGCGACGCCAAAAAGAGTCATTTGAATGATCGGAGTGACAAACAAGAGAAATTTCA
>DAIDJH010000173.1 GCA_027451425.1 Bdellovibrionales bacterium
TTTTTGGAATTCCCCGGCGGATCGACTCACCCGAATCGCAAAGAAAAACCCTTGGCTGCGGCAAAGCGCGAACTGCGCGAAGAAACGGGCTGCGTCGCAAAAAAATGGAGGTATTTGGGTTATCACTATCCGAACCCAGCGCTCCTCAACAATCGATGTCATGTATTTTTGGCCACGGGTTGCATTAAAGCCGGCGAATTGAAGCTCGACCCCTTCGAAGATCTACGCGTTTGTAAACTGCCCGCAGAACGATTTTTGCGCAAGCTTTATCGGTCAAAGAAAATTCACTCTCTCATGCTGGCCACCTTCGAAATGGCACGATCATATTTGGGAGATTTGAGCCGATGAACGAACGCCGAGTTTCTATCAACGAAATTATCGACGAAATTCTGGCGGAGGCGAGCGAAAACCGGCGACCGCTTGTGATTTTCGATCTCGACTCGACCCTGTATAACGTGAGCCTCCGCACTCAAGCGATTGTCGATGCATTTGTTCGTGACGCGGAAATGCGGCTGCGGTTTGCGAAAGAGATTGAGTTTTTATCGGCATTAAAAATTTCGCCGCGCGATTGGGGGATCAGGCAAGCCCTGGAGCGGGCGGGCATTCAAAGCAGCGAAGAGTTTCGTAGAACCATTCGTGATTTTTGGCGAACCCGGTTTTTCAGTTCCGAATTTTTACATGCCGATCGCCCCTATCCCGGTAGTCGCGAGGGAGTGGCCCGCTTGCACAGCGCGGGAGCGGAGATTCTGTATTTAACCGGGCGCGATGAACGCAATATGAAAAGCGGCACGATTGAATCATTGATCAAGTGGGGATTTCCGCTACGAATAGTCGACGGCAATCCTGCCAATCTCATTATGAAGCCTGTGAAGGGCTCAATTGAAGACGAAGATTTTAAAGAAGTTGAAATTCAGAAAATCGCCAAAAAATTTCACGATCTCAATTCTGAAATTTGGTTTTTTGAAAATGAACCGCTCATCATCGAGCGCGTGCGCAGAGCGACACCATTTGTGCGAATTGTCTGGGCTGACACCACCCATTCGGGGCGCGCCAACGCTCCCACCGATTTACCTATAATAGAGTGGTTGAAATAATGGAATAGGGAGTCCCCCTGTCCAAAACTTTGACAAAAAATCAAGATTTTAAGTTCGTTTGACGTTGGTCCGATGAATGATCCAGAGCGTGTGGCCAAAGCCATATTCAAAGGAGCCATCATGGAAGCCGTCCTTAAATTTTTTGTCGATTTTAAAATAGGCGAAATCGCCATCGGCAGCGTGGGTTTGTTCGGTATGTACCTAATTTTTGACCGATTCAAAGCGCTTTATTTCGATTTTGCTCTCCCCACGCAAGCGTTTATGAAACAAATCATGAAGATGCTCGAGCAAGATAAAGTCGAAGAAGCCATCACGTTTTGCGGAGCCAATGAGAAAAAGCCGCTGGCCTATGTGGTAAGGCGAATTTTGGAGCGCGCCGATCGCGAAGAAGAAGCCATGTTCGACGCCCTTGACATTGCGGCAAGCGAAGTAGGCCCGCAGGTTTCGAAAAACTTGGGTCATCTCGCAATGGTCGCGAATGTTGTCACCCTTGTCGGACTTTTGGGAACGGTTTGCGGTCTTATCGTGGCGTTTAAAGCCGTGAGTTTTGCCGATGTGTCGCAAAAGCAAACACTTCTCGCTCAGGGTATTTCAATCGCGATGACTTCGACGGCGTCGGCACTAATGGTGGCCATCCCAACGATGTTTTTGTACTCTTTCTTACATGCCCGGCAAACAAAGCTTTTGTCGGAAGTCGATCTTCACGCGCATAAAGTGATCGGCTTTTTGAAGGCACGCGGCTATGTGCCGTTTGCTCACGACACGGTCTATCCTAACGGTATGCGGCCAGAGCTTGTTGCAAAAGGTAAAACTCCGCCGCCATCGAAACCAAGAGTTGCGTGAAGAAGTGAAGAGACGGAGGCCGGCATGAGAATGCGAACCAGGCGAACTCGAGCTACGGATTCCACTTTCGATCTGAATCTTGCGCCATTCCTCGACATTATCGTGTCGGTCGTGCCGATGCTCCTTCTGAGTGTTGCGTTCGTGCAAATTAAAATGATTGAGGCGCCGACCCCGCAAATAGTCAATCAAAGCCAGATGAAAAATCCGCCCAAACCGCAGACCACCATCGCGCTCAAAGTTTCAAAAGCGGAGGGGTTTAGTTTTGAAATCACTCCACCCAAGGGTAAGGTCAGGCGCATCGCGGTCATAAACAAGGGTGGCCAATTTGATTTAAGCGGTCTTCTGGTTGCGGCGGAACAAATCAAAGCCGAACACCCCGAAGTCAATGAGTTACAGCTTATACCTGATGGTGATGTTTCGTTCGATGATTTGGTTCACATCATGGATCAAGTTCGTCAAAAACCGAGCCCTGTTGTGCAAGCGTCGTTCGATGCGGATCCCGTTCCCGTGGATCCGAGTAAAGTACAACTGTTTCCGAACGTAATTTTTGGCAATGTCGGGAGTTGAGGTTAAAAGATGAGACGTCGCGGTTTTAAAAAATATCTCGATAATCGCAGCTCGGCGTTTAAAATTCAGATCACATCGATGGTCGACATGTTCGTCATTCTTCTTGTGTTTTTACTTAAGAGCTATTCGACAAGTCCGGTGAATATTACGCCGAACGGGCAACTTCGTTTACCGCAGTCGATCTCACCGACGGACCCAGTCGACGTTTTGAAAGTTATTGTTTCAAAGAAGGCTCTGTTTGTTGAGGGGCAAAAAGTTGTAGATCTCGACGATGGTCGGCTCCCCGCGAGTGTGACTGACGCGCGCGATCCAAAATTCATTCGCCCACTTTACGGAGAGCTTGATAAACGAGCTGGGCAAGAGAAGAACTTGGCAAAGGTCAATGACACCGTGAGCTTCGACGGCAAGGTTCTTATGCAAATCGACAAAAGTCTGCCGTACGCACTTATTCAAAAGGTCATGTATACGTCGATGTTGGCGGGTTACTATGACGTCAAACTCGCGGTCATGACCAAAGAATAGGTCTTCAAAGTCTTTAGCCTGATTCGAATGTACCCGATAAAGAGACTGGAATGATAGACCAATAACGGCGCGGGGTGGTGGTAGCGATACTTTTACCTGCGCGCGGAGAGCAGCGCATGCAAGAAAAATTCTACGTTTCACATTCGTCGGAGCAGATGGGGCCCTATTCCATCGATGAGATTGTTCAATTCGTGGCGCAGGGAACTCTCTCTCCGCTCGATTATATCTATGACGAAGAAAAAAGCGACTGGTTGCTATTTCTCGATCACCCGAAGCTTTCCGAAAAAGTAAAGTCACTCAAGCCAAAGGCGATGCCGAAAGCGCAAAAAACGGACTCGCCAGATCATGCAAATCAAGGCGATCATTCACAAGCCAAGAAGTCGCAACCGCGTGAAGAAAGATCTCAAGCCGAATGGTTTGTGCTAAAGGGTGATAATAAATTTGGTCCGTTTGCATTTATAGATGTTGTGAAGATGCTCCAGCAAGGTGCGGTGTTTGAATTCGACTTTGCCTGGCACGCGGGTCTTGAAACGTGGATGCGCATTGCGGAACTTTCTGATTTCTCAAAAGAGAATTTAAAAAAACTCAAAGAGTCGTCTATGCCTGAAATCAGCGAGGTATTCTTTCGTCGGCGTTATCGTCGCATCGCATACGGCGGGACGATTCTTGTGCATGACAACCAAAAGGTATGGAAAGGCAAGACCGTCGAGATCAGCGAAGGTGGAGCGGGCGTTGTGATGGAAAACGCGATGATTCTGCCCGGCCAACAACTTTATTTACATTTTAAACCAGGCGACGGAGTCCCGCCGTTTAATGCTGTTTGCGAAGTGGTGAGTAAAGAATTCGTGAATGATTTGCGTAATCGAAATGCGCCGGTCAAGTATGGGTTGAAATTTAAACAGCTCAGCGATGAAACGCAAAAGTTTTTGAAGACTTTTACGAAAGCGGGTTAGACGTGACATTATGGGTCGAGTAAGAGGGATTTTTACATTTTTTATAGTCGGTGCAAGTGCGATGATCATGTTTACGTCATCGCGAAATGCCATTGCGCGCGATGCTCCTTCGAACGATCCTCTGTCATCTCTTAAAATCAAGCCGGGAGATCAGCAGGGCAACGATATCCGCGAGCTCAAAGCTGAACTGTTGATCACCGATTCCGAGCGAAAAGCCATTTTGCAGATCAAGAAACTTTTGGCTAGGTATAGAGGGACGCCCCTTGAGCCAGAATTGCAATTTCGACTCGCGGAACTCTATATTCGCCGCGCGAAAACAGATCGATTTCTCGAAATGCACCGCGATTCTGCGGATGTCGTGAGGTTTGCTCCTAAATTAGTGAAGTCGGCGGCATCCAAAAAGAAAATTCGACAGGCGATAGCGGTCTACGCGTATATTATTAAGCGCTTTCCTGATTACGAAAAATTGGATGAAGTCATTTTTAACGATGCATTTGCCAACCAACAGTTGGGGGCCGATGACACGGCCGAGCATCTGTACCTGACTCTCGTGCGAGATTTTCAAAACTCGCAGTTGATGCCCGACGCCAATCTGGCGCTTGGAGAAATCGATTTTCAGCGCCATGATTTCAAATCGGCACTTGAG
>DAIDJH010000174.1 GCA_027451425.1 Bdellovibrionales bacterium
GCAACGTCATGCTCTAGCTCGGTAGCTTTGGAGGTTAAAGTCCTACACAGGGAGCTGCACCAATTTGCAGAATCAGCCCCACTCTGGGGCTTTTTGCCCCATCATGCCAGGCATACCCATCATTGTGGGGGTCATCATACCGTAGCCAGGACTCATGTACCCCATCATCGATGCATAAGGATTGTACATTCCCATACCAACACCGACGCCGGCCATACCCATCATGCCAGGCATACCACCCATCATTCCATACGGAGACATCATTCCCGGAGGCCCCATCATACCAGGCATCATCGCGCCGTATGGGCCCATACCCATACCCATGCCCGCTCCCATACCGAACCCCATACCTGGGCCGATACCATATGGGTTCATCATGTATGGAGACATTCCACCACCGTACGGACTGTAATAACCGCCAGGATAACCGAACGCTCCGCCGGGACCACCCATCGAACAGCCACCGCCGTTGATCGCTCCGTAAATTCCTGCCATTGCGAATGGAGCTCCCGCCTCGTACCACATCCATGGGTTGGTCGGCCAACCGAGTTTCGCGTTTTGGTCGGCGGCGTATTTCATACCCGCGTACGTAAACCCCATACCGAGCACGGAACCGACTAGCGGCAAAACTCGGTCAAGCGTCGAAGGGCCTTGGCTCACGTGACCGTTCAAACAACTCCAGCAAATTTGCGCTGATGT
The DNA here is from genome assembly GCA_027451425.1 of Bdellovibrionales bacterium. Taxonomy (GTDB): domain Bacteria; phylum Bdellovibrionota; class Bdellovibrionia; order Bdellovibrionales; family UBA1609; genus RBG-16-40-8. Next base: position 700 of record DAIDJH010000174.1, read on the forward strand.
GTTGCCATCGGCCGCATTCTCAGCATAACGATCAACGGCGTCGCTGCGATCGCGGCGAGCCTGTTTGAGGGCTTCTTTGGCACCATTAAGCGCGCCTTGATCCATCGCCAATTTACTTTGTGCATCCTTATAAGCGCCGTAGTCGGTGTTATAATTATTCAGGGCGTCTTCGCAATTTTGCTCACTGTACGAACCGCTCCCTTTCGATAAATACTTTGACCATCTATAGCTTGAATGAACGCTGTTGGGCTCTTGCGCGATCTTTTGACTTTGCGCCTTGATTAAACCGTCTTCTGTACAAAAACCATGAGCATCCGGAAAATTATCCGACCCATTACTTGCATTTAGCGTAGTCCATCTACTTTGTGCCGCGCTCGCCGCTGTTTCAACATTATGATCGGATGAGGTGAGATCGCTACAGTAATCCTTCCACGGAACGCCGGCCTGACTCGCGCCCTGGCAGTTGAGGTCTTTACCTTGGTCGTTTTTTGTAAACCAATTTCTTAGCGCGCCACACACATTGTGATTGCCCGTGCTACGAAACCAACTGCACACAACGCTATCGTCATAATCGTATTTGCGTTTTGCCTCGCGGAGATCCTTTTTGTCACGGTTCACACTGCGTTTGATGTCTTCGATGTCCTTTTTGGTATCCTGCACGTCGCTGTTTTTATCCAGAATGCTTGGCGGTATGTTCACGCCACCCGAACAATTGTTTTGCCCGAAATACGCGCCACCACCGGCGTAAACGTTCGCGCCAGCGCTCATGTACATTTGCGCTTCAGCCACGGGAGCAAACAATAGAAACGAAATGGACGCGAAAAAAAGCAAGGACTTGTTCATGACTTTTCCCCTAACCCAATCCACATTAATATTCTATACTGAGAATTCGAATATGAAACACACAATTCTTTGCGTAGACGACGAAATTGATAATGTTGAAGCGCTCGAGCGCTTATTTCGCAAGAAATACACCGTACTAAAGGCGACCTCGGCCGCCGAAGGTCTAGCTCTCATCAAAAAAAATCATGTCACTTTGATCATTAGTGACCAGCGTATGCCGAAAAAAACCGGCATCGAATTTTTGAAAGAGTCGATGGAATTTTGCCCCGAAGCGGCGCGAATTCTACTCACGGGTTACACGGATATCGACTCCGTTATCGAAGCCATCAACACCGGCGAAGTGTATCGGTATGTCACAAAACCGTGGGATCCAATCGATCTTGCCAACACGGTCGACAAAGCCATCGAACGCTACGAACTTCGTGCCGAACTGCAAGAAAAATTGGCAATTGAAAAGGCCCTTAACGAAGAATTAAAAACACTCGATGAAGCAAAAAGTAACTTCATGATTTTGATCAATCACGAACTCAAAACTCCACTCACAGCCATGATCAGTTTTTTAGAATTACTCCGCGAGACGTCTCTTACGGCTGAACAAAAAAAATATTTAAGCCGTATTGATCAGGGCACCGATCGCCTGCACCGAATCGTGAATGACGTCCTGGCGTTTGTGTCGGCTGAAACCGGCGTAACGAAAGTAACAAAGAAGAGGATTTCGGCGAATGACCTTGTCACGAACGTCGCGCACAAATTTGAAAACGCGGCGGCGACGAAAAAGCAGAAGTTCCTATTACCAACCGATGATTTTTCAATTAAGGCCGATGCGAACATTGTGAGTCAAGCCCTCGATCGCTTGATCGACAACGCCATAAAATTCGGCGACGAAGAAAGTGAGATTGAAATCTCAATCGCAACCGCCGCGGATGATTCTGTCGAAATCGCGGTTTCGAACTCGGGCAAACCACTTTCAGAAAAGATTATAGAGAAGATCCTGCAACCATTTGCGCTTGACGAAGACATTCTCAAACATTCGCAAGGTTTGGGCTTAGGTTTGAGTCTCACGCAGGCCTTGTTGAAGCGTCACGGGTCGCGCCTGCAATTGCAGTCGACGCGCGGTCATGTGCGCGCGTCGTTTTTGGTAGAGCAAGCGTAACTACTGGGTGCTTTGCTGATTGTGGTTCAGTGTTTGCGCGCTTTCATCCGGCGGACGGCACTTATTGTTTTCGTAGATGATAACGTCGTCCCGCAGGTCTTGGTCAACCGGCGCAAAATCGCTACTGTAGCAACTCGAATTGGACGGGTTACAAACATATGTTGCAAGGTTCGGACGGTGTGCCGCCGGGCCATCAGCAGGGTTCCACAAAGCGCGGAATATGGTTTTGCCTGTTGTCGGGTCATCTCCGTACGTTGGGTCGCTCATGCGCGATGGTGCCGCGTACATGTATCCGACTTGGCCCTTATAAGTTGAACGCGAGTTCGAAATGTAACAGCTATTTTTATCTGCAATCACGGCCGCGCTCATGCCATTGAGTGCGTTCTCGGGGACGGTTACAAAATCGGACGGTGCCGATGGATGGACGGTCGACAAGCAAACCTCTCCACTCGGGTAAAGCTTGTCACGAAGCTGGACCGCCTGACTCATACAAGCTTTTAGCTCGTGGCAAGATTCGACGGATGCCCCCGAACCGCAACTGATGTCGCTAACGGCATCCTGCGTGAAGTGCTTACGGCCTGACTCTTTAAATCTGGCTACGGCGGCAGGACTCCAATCGGTGCCAGATCCCTGCCAATTTTTACTTAGGTTCGCTTTGTAATACAGCCCAAACCATCTTTTTTTGATTCTCTCTCTGTTGCAAAAAAGCGGGATGAGATCCGTGACATTGGCGCCAAACAATTCACGAAATTTCCCTTGTTTGTCGATTTTCTTAAATAAACTCTTCCAGCTTTCTGAATTCGGCTTGCTATCAACGAAACTTTTGTTCGTGATACGAGCAATTTGGCCGAGCAACTCAGGGTCGTGGATCGGGTTGTCAGGCCAATCGTATTTGTTGGCGCTGCACTGTCCGAACGTTTCTACATAATGCGCCATTGTTTCGGCCGTCACGTCGTGCGCGCCGTTGACCGAGTCGCCGCAAACGAGCGCCATCGTTGAAAGTAACGCCTTCCAACGAGTCGAGTCCACGTAATTTTCCATCTTACGCGCTTCATGCTGAAGACTTTTTGCTTTTGCGTCGTCGTGTAAGCCGGCAAAATATTTGGCTCTCAAATCAAGTTCGTATCCATAGCGATTCGCCGTATTTTCAGATAGGCAAACCGAACATTGAGCCGCTGGTTGGAACAAACCCGAATCATCACGAAACACGCTGGCACAGCCGTAAGATTGATCCACCTCATGTGGTGCTGGTAGAGGTGGTGCCGGTGGCGGCGATACCGGCAATGAACTCATAATCGGGCCGGCTTTTTTGTTCAGCGCCTGTATTCGTTTATCAAGTTGAATGCACTCTTGGTGCTCAAGAACGTTTCGTACCGTGGCATTGCCGTTTGAACCGCACGATCTACTCGCCAATCGCTGTTGCCGTCGCAACTCGCGATCAATCAAAACACGGCGATGAACTCCGTAATCGCCAGGTTTATAATTTTGGATCGCGATGCAGAGGTCTGGAGTGAGTTTTTGATCGCAGTGATTTTCTTCTTGCGAAAAAACCTCATTCACCCCTTCAACAACCGAGTTAAACGAATTTTCAAATTTATTTGGATCAAGCACACTGCTCAAACCGCCCACTGTCCCTTGATCATATTTAGTGGTGGGGAGCGGCCATCCATTCTTTTTGTACAGTTCAACAACCCCGATGAGTTCAGCGTAAGCTTCATCCGACGTGCTGTATCTTGAAAGGTCATCGATCAGTTGCTGAGCATCCTGACCTTCAGCTTTGACTCTTGAGAGCTTGACACTGCCCTTACAGCCCGGATTCCCCGAAGACAAGGCGCACTGATCGAGGTGAAAAAACGACTTTGAAGCGAGGGCCGCGTCATGTGCTTCGCCCTGCACGGACGCCGCCAAATGCT
>DAIDJH010000175.1 GCA_027451425.1 Bdellovibrionales bacterium
GGCGTGCAGAGTACATTGCGAAAATTGTCGACGCTAAACCGGATGTGTTTGCTCACAATGTTGAAACAGTTGAGCGTCTGCAAAAGCGCGCGCGTGACCCGCGTGCGGGATATGCGCAATCCATGGGTGTTCTTGCGTACGTGAAAAAACATGACCCCACTCGCCATACGAAGACTTCGATTATGCTGGGGCTTGGTGAAACTGACGACGAAGTGATGCAAACTTTGCGCGACTTGCGTTCTGTTGATTGCGATGTCGTCACCTTTGGTCAGTATTTGCAGCCGACAAAGACAAAGCTGAAGGTTGAAGAGTTTATCACTCCCGAAAAATTTGATTGGTGGAAGGCGCGTGCCGAAGAACTTGGCTTTTTGTACGTGGCAAGCGGGGCTCTCGTGCGCAGTTCGTATCGCGCGGGTGAATTTTTTATGCGTGGGATGATTGAAAAACGAAAGCGGGGTAACAATGGCGACTAAAGAAGTGAAGCTGCCGGATATCGGCGAAGGTGTAACCGAAGGTGAAATTGTCAAATGGCTTGTCAAAGCAGGAGACTCCGTTAAGGCGGATCAGCCCATCGCTGAAGTTATGACCGACAAAGCAACCGTCGAAGTTCCGTCACCGGTTGCGGGTATTGTAAAAGAGTTGAAAGCAAAAGAAGGTGACGTTGTACCGATTGAGACAACGCTTCTGGTGCTCGATGCGGCCGCTGGTGGGGCGGTGGAAAAGCCAGTGGCAGCAACCGGCGGTGGTGTGACGAAGTCCAAGGGGTTTGCGGTTGAAAAGCCAGCCCCGGCTGTGGCAATGGCCGCTTCACCTGCGCAAAGTTCGAGTATCGAAATTTACCCGCCGGCAGCTGATTCACGAGTGCTGGCAACTCCGGCGACCCGAAGGCTCGCGCGTGAGATGGGCGTTGATGTAAATGTGATCTCCGGCACCGGGCTCGCGGGTCGTGTGACTCGTGACGATGTGGTGAAAAATAAAGGTGGTGCTGGGGCTGTCGCTGCAGGAGCTCCGTCATGGGCTCCGGTTGCCCCGCGAATGGCAAATTCTTCTACGCAACCGAATGCCGAAGAGCGCGTACCGCTTCGTGGGATTCGTCGCAAAATTGCTGAGCAAATGCAAATGACCAAACATATCGTCCCGCACTTCACGATCATGGATGAGGCGAACGTTTCGGAACTTGTGCGTTTACGCGAACAGGCAAAGGCTGCCGCAGAAAAATCGGGAGCGAAGATCACCTACCTGCCGTTTGTCATGAAAGCGTTGATCTCCACACTAAGGGAGTTTCCGATGTTCAACGCCAGCATTGACGATCAGGCTGGCGAGATTGTTTACAAAAAGTACTACAATATCGGTTTTGCGGCCGACACACCCAATGGCCTTTTGGTGCCCGTAATCAAACACGCCGATCAAAAAACGGTTCTTGAAATCAGCCGTGAAATTGTCGAGCTTGCGAATAAAGCGCGCGACGGCAAAATCGGTCTTGAAGATATGAAGGGCGCGACGATCACGATTACAAATATCGGGAGTGTCGGCGGGTCTTATGCGACGCCAATTATTAATCATCCCGAAGTGGCCATCATTGGCATGTACAAAATCGACTGGAAGCCCGTTTATAAAACTACCGAAAAAATCGGCGAATTCGTTCCGACTCAGGTGATGAATTTTTCGGCGACGTGTGATCATCGTCTTATCGATGGCGCCGTGGCGGCGAATTTCTTAAAAGCATTTTTACGAAGAATCGAGAATATCGGGCAGTTGGTTCTTGACATGATGTAGCGATACGAAGGAGCGACCATGAGTTCGACACAAAGTTTTGACGTTTGCGTGATTGGTGCTGGGCCCGGTGGTTACGTTGCGGCGATTCGCGCGGCGCAACTCGGCAAAAAAACCTGCGTGATCGAACGGGAGTATCTCGGCGGAGTCTGTTTGAACGTCGGGTGTATCCCCTCGAAAGCGATGATCAGCGCAGCACATTTTTTAGAAAAGCTTCGTAATGACGCCCCCGAAATGGGTATCGAGATCAAAACCGACGGCAAATCTACGGCTAAGCCGGTCGATATCAACGTGAATATGAAAAAGCTTGTGACGTGGAAGCAATCGGTCTCTGAGCGCATGGCAAGCGGCGTCGCGCAGCTGCTTAAGGGCAATGGCGTGACCGTAATTCGCGGCGAGGCCGAATTTTCATCGGCGAACGAGCTGAAAGTGCGCACATCAGGAGACGGAAAGTCCGATATCATCACCGTCACGGCGAAAAATTTTGTTGTGGCGACAGGTTCGCGACCGATTGAAATTCCCGGTTTTACAATTGACGAACAGAAGGTTCTCTCATCGACGGGCGCTTTGGCACTCGATGAAGTTCCCAAGCGAATGGTTGTGATTGGCGGCGGATATATCGGTCTTGAGATCGGCTCTTATCTGAGAAAATTGGGGAGTGAAGTGGTCGTGCTTGAAGCGGGCGCGACACTCCTTAACGGAGTCGCTGATCGCGAATGCGTTCAGGTTGTCGAAAGAAAGCTGAAAAAGGGCGGCGTGCAGGTTATGTTCAACGCCAAGGCCAAGTCGTATAAAAAAAACGGCTCGCAGTACGAAATAGAATATGAATCGGTCGGCAAGATCGAGAAAATAAAATGCGATAAAATTTTACTGACCGTAGGGCGGCGGCCGAATTCCGACCAAACAGGTCTTAAAAAAATCGGCGTGTTGATCGACGAGCGCGGGTTTATAAAAGTGGATGCGCAACGGCGCACGAATCTCAAGCACATTTTCGCTATTGGCGACATCGCCGGGCAACCGATGCTCGCGCACAAGGCGAGTCACGAAGGCGTTCTTGTTGCCGAAGTGATCAGCGGCATCAATCGTGCGTACGATGTGAAGACCGTTCCCGCTGTTGTATTTACTGATCCCGAAATTGCCAGTGCGGGCCTTCTCGAGTCGGAATGCACATCGCGTGGCTACACTGAATTGATGATCAGTAAATTTCCGTTTGCGGCAAATGGTCGCGCGGTTTCGTTGATGGAGACGGATGGGTTTATCAAAATCATCGCTGACAAAAAGACGCACGTTGTGTTGGGCGTTCATATGGTTGGGCCCGAGGTGAGCAACCTCATCAGCGAGGCAGCGCTTGCAATTGAAATGGGCGCGCGAGTCGAAGATCTCGCGTTCACTATTCATCCGCATCCGACCCTTGGCGAAGTGATGATGGAGGCAGCCGAAGCGACCCTTGGTCATGCTATTCATGTGATCCAAAAGCCGTTGTCCCGTGCCGAAACTGCAAATGGCGCAACAGTCACGCGGACATGAACTTTAAAACGAGGCGAGCATGAAATTTGTCGATTGGGGGCTCATTGACTACCGCAAAGCCGCCCAGCGACAGCTCGACCTTGTTGAGCAGATCGCCAGCGCCCGCTCGGCAGAAAATGGCGCATCTAGCGGGTTGAATGACACGCTCGTGTTTTGTGCTCACCCGGCCGTCGTGACGTTGGGGCGGGCGACAAAATCTGAAGATCTACTCGGTTGGAGCGGAGAAACTGTAGAAGTGTCGCGTGGCGGTCGCGCGACTTATCATGGACCAAGTCAAATCGTCGTTTATCCCATTCTTGATATGAACCTCAACCGATCTGGTTTTCGTGCGCGCGATCTTCATGGCTATATGCGAACCCTTGAACAGTCGATCGTTGAAACACTCGGGGAGTTTGGCATTGCTTCGGCTGGCGGTGTTGCTGCGAGCGAAGACGAAGTCTCGCGCACGGGGGTATGGATTTCAAATGGCGACAAAAAAATTGCTTCGATCGGTATCGCGTGTAAAAAATGGGTAACCTACCATGGGCTTGCATTGAATGTCGCACATGACCCAGATGCCTTCGCAGGGATTCAGCCGTGCGGGATGAACTCGTCCATTATGACTTCGATGGAGCAAGCGCTGGGTGGGGCGGTGGTCGACCGCGCCGCCGTTATCGCGAGTTTGCGACGAACGCTTGGGCGGCTACTTCTTGTCAATAGTAATAGCGAAGCGTGACACTCCAGCGGTTTTGATCAAATCGATAACCTCAACAACGCGGCCGTGGAGCGTGTCCTTATCGGCCGAAATCACCGCTTGTGTGTTCGGTTGTTTGGCCGCCTGATCGTGCGCAAATTGAGAAATTTCGTCATTGGTGACAGCCTTGTTGTTAATATAAGCCTTACCGTCAGCCGTTATGGTCACGGTGAGCTGCGAAGGCTTGGTGTCTTCTCCGCTTGAGGCTTTTGGCAGGTTTACGTTGATACTCGGCTTCACGATGTAAGGAGTGCTGATCATAAAAATGATGAGCACAACTAGAATAATATCAACAAACGGAACAATATTAATGTCCGCTATAGGTTGATCTTCTTCGCCGCCGATTTTAGCCGCCATTTTTTACCTCAATTGGTGCTCACTCATTACGGTTTGAATGCTTTTGCGTACGCAACGCAAATATTTTTTGTGCTCTCAAGATTTTGTAGAACTATACGCACTCGTCGCTGAAAATAGTTGTAGGCGACAACCGCCGGGATAGCGACAAGTAGACCTGTTGCTGTGGCGACGAGAGCATTTGAAATCCCGATGAGTACGGCC
>DAIDJH010000176.1 GCA_027451425.1 Bdellovibrionales bacterium
TCTAAAATCAGTCTAAGATCCAACGAATAATCTTCGGGGGCATACCCGGTCGCCGGTTTAAAGCTCCACCCGTGACCGCGTTGATCGAAAGTCAAAACCTGGAAGGAATTTTGAAAATGCGGCACCACACGCCGCCAATTCGCGCCGGAGCCCATAACTCCGTGAAGAAAAACAAGTTTATGCTCAGACAACGGACCAGAAATCTCATATTTGAAATTCTGCAGATAGCTCATAGAAGCTCCTATTTGACGCTCGCACGAGTCGCGTTCATTATGCAAGAGTGACGCATCATCACCAGTTGAACCATCAAGACATCGATCCAGCCGCGCTCTCCATAGTGACCAATTTGCAGTCTCGTGGCTTTGTTGCCTATCTTGTGGGCGGCTGTGTGCGTGATTTACTGCTTGGTAAGCACCCAAAAGATTTTGACATCGCAACAACAGCTTTACCGCAACAAATCCGCCGGGCAATTCCCAATGCATTCATTATCGGTAAGCGCTTTCGCCTGGTCCTAGTAAAGCGCGGAGACATACAGTACGAAGTTGCGACTTTTCGACGAGAGGCCCGGCCCGATGAGAATGCAGGGCAACTCCCACCTGGCGATAATATTTTTGGTACCCCCCAAGAAGACGCCAAACGACGCGATTTCACGATCAACGCCCTTTTTTACGATCCAATCTCAAGCCAACTGATCGACTACGCCGCTGGTCTAGCGGACCTCGAATCCGGCATTGTGCGGATGATAGGCGACCCAGGCGTACGTCTAGTTGAAGACCCGATTCGCATCCTTCGAGGAATTCGCCTTGCACACATGATTCGCTTTCGGTTGGAGTCAGAACTGAAAGCCGCCATGAGCCGCCATGCACCCGAGCTCGCCAAAACAGCGTTGCCACGGCGGCGCGAAGAAATTTTGAAGTTTTTGCGTCTCGACGACCCATCGCTCGCTTTTTTGACGTCATACGATTTGGGAGTTCTCGAGCCCGTCAGCCCAACGCTTAATAAATTGCTCTCTCGCTCAGAAATGGCCGAAGTATTTGTGCGCCATTTGGCCGCCTTTCACGATCATGAACTTCACACGCCGAATGAGCTTTTCGCCGGGCTCATGTTTGCTTATCTGCTCACTGAAAATGCCGGAGAACTCACGACCGGTGCGCGAGCTGAGCTCCGCGCACGCGACATTATGGAGCATCCCGTATTACATCAGTTGATGCACAACGAGTTCGGTATGTTCAAATCCGAACAACTAATATTTGCCAAGGCCATACAACTACTTGCACTACTAAAAAAGCGGCGGGATTTCGAGCGCCGCGGTGAACGTCGTCAAATCGCGGTGGCATCAAACGAAGCGTTCCCGCTCGCGCTGAAACTCGCTGAACGTATCCACTGGCTTTCGCCAAGCGACCTTCATTTTTGGAGAGAAATTGGCAAACTCCGCGAAGCCCGCCCACGCCGCACTCGAAGACGTCGTCATCGACGACCGTCACCGGCCGCCCCCGCACATAATGTATTGAAATCAACTTCGTAACCGACACGGCGGGCATTGTTTTGGATATTTTCTTGTAAAAGCTTGCGGGACTCATCCGCATCATAGCCAATATTAATCGTGCAAGCGTTCGCTGCAGCTTCAGTAAACTCCGCTGGCGACAAGTTCAACTGTTGAAGTTTGTTAAATACCTTCTTCGCCGTCGAGACATCGTGACTGTCGCTCAGAGTTTGATTCAAAGCCGCCATAAATGTGCCACGGGCAAATGCATCTCGCTCCGCCTGAGGCTCGAACAATTTAAAAAACGCGACTTTAGCATCGCCCTGAACTTCCGCACTTTGAGCAAAAATGTCACTCAATTGCTGATCGCTTAAATTGCGTTGGGCAAGAATCTCACTTGCTTCAAATTGAACATTGTTTTCGCCGATGGAAAGCGCCTTCAGCAATTCTTCATTTGCGATGCCCTCTGATGAAATTCCATTCGATTCCGCCTCACGCAAGCAATCCAAAGCACTCGCCAAAATTGTTTCAAGCGGATGTTCGCTGTCAGCCCTGTAGTAGGATCCCAAATCTGTGACGCCACATTTTTTAGGATCGCTCAGACAATCGGTAATTTGGGGGGCCAATAAGGCGGCCGCTTCCGTAAGCGCCTCTACGTTTGCCGAGGTCCTTTTATCAAGCAGCGAAGAGAAATCTTTGCCCACGTAGTTCATAAAAAGTTGAACATTTTGATCGCTGGCTAGACCCGCCAGCGGTGGATACCTGCGCAATTCATCTAGATAGGATGCGGGGTCCGCCGCCAAATCACGAACGGCTTGAGCGCTTGAAGTCCGCGCGTTCGCCGCGACGTCCGTAAGCTTAGATTTTGTCTGACGCGACTTTGCCGCGTCTTGCTTAAGATTGCGGTCATCACGCGTCGCCACCGAATCTTGCGCGTGGGCAAGCGAGTCTTTAAACAGATGCCATGTTGAAGTACCAATCCAAAAAATCAAAAACAAAATCACCGATAGAAGAGCGATTTCACCTGTTGTTAGCTTCTTCATCGTTAGTACCTCGTCTTTATTTCACGCAAAAACCCAATGCGTGAGGCCGGCGCCCATAACGTGTCCGTATCCGATTTTGAAACGGAAACTTGATACCACCGCTCACCCAGCCCGTTTGTTTGTTCGCGCAAAACCGTAACGGTCGTGCCCGGCACTCTGGTGGTTCCAATAATAGAGTCGGCACGATCTTCTTGCATAAGGTTGAGTATACCTTTGCCGATGACCACTCCGGTGTAGTGCTTATTATTTGAAATGTAATCTATCGGAAGTTTTTTAAGATCCGACATGTGAACATAGAAATCACTTGCTTGGCACACACCGCTGGGGGCGCCCTCTTGGTATATAGGCTGAAAATTTTTAGCCGCGGCAAAAACAGCGGCGCCATGATCATCCATCATGAGATCCCACTTCATGCCCGTCTTTTTGTCGTCGATAGTTGTGATCCAATTAAAGACCGGCGAATTGCCGTTGCGATAAACAACGCGAATTACGGTTGAGGGGTCAATTTTCATTGCACTTCGCAGAGGACTCGACCGCACGCCTTTTTTAAGCTCCAACTCTTCGCTCGCAAAATGGGCAAACGTCACAAACTTGGGCAGCTCAACTCTCCCCCACATCTCGCCATTTTTATCAATGGTGGTATTGACGACACGCACACGCTCGGCGCCGTGACCGCCACCCGCCAGATACCCGCACATATCCGTAGGTTCAGGTATCGGACCAGCATAAAAGGCAATTCTACCTCTCTTCAAAAAATAGTTGGGGGCAATCAACGTGCGCTTCGGCATTCGCCATATTGAATTCGTCCCCGACGGCAAACTCAAAACTTGTTTTAGGGCCGCATTTCTCTCAGGCACGGGTTGCCGCGCAAACATACCTTGAAAATTGTGGACCATTTCATCAAGTGCGGCTCGCTCAACGGTGCCTTTAGGAATATAGGTATGGTAAAGGCTAGAGCCGTTCAACAATGACATGAAATCACGATAAAATCCGCGGTTGCTTGCATTCATGACATTGAAGCTGCACAATGACTGGCCATTGTAAGAGTGACTCCAACTCGCCCCCGCAAGGCTGAGCCAAACCGCCGGTTTTGAAAATCTCGCCGCCGAATACCGCGAATCATTTTTCAAAAATCCATAAGCAAATGGGTTGTTTGGTCGAATACAGGGTATCCCACCACTTTGCTTTGCATCATCAAGCTGGTCATATCCGGACCAAATAAAGTCGACTCCAGCATCGATTGATCGATAGACGTTCATCAGGATGGTGGGATCCATTTCAGCCGGATGGTAACGCGCATTCATTTGCATGATGCCCAAATCTCCGCTTGGTGCAAAAAGCATTTGATCTACGCTTTTTGTCGACTGCAAATAACGGCAGTCAGGGAGCAGCGGGCGAAGCGGGTCTCGATAGGTGGGCCTCAAAACTTCACGTGCCTTCAACGTGATCAGAGATAGATTGTTCGCCGATTGGTGGCACGTATCGCCAGCGGTCTTACGAAAATGAATGCCACGGCTCTCGTGTTGGGGGATGGCAAGTGCCAAAAGCAAAAACGTATAATACGAAAAGTTATCGTTAGCGCCGGGACGATAACCCAAAACCGGATCGTCATGAATTTTAGAGTCCGCGACTTGTACGATATGACGAAAAATCAGTCGATAATAATCTTCATACGACCCGACCCCGACAACGGGGCCTACCGCTTTCACATCAGGCGAAAAAGTCAAATATTGGTCGTCGGGGAACAGGGGATGGTTATCGCGAAACAAACCTTCGAGACTTAGCGGTGGCAGCGGCCGCATCGGCGTGAATAACTGTTCGTTGGCGTAGCCGAAATTCGGCATCAATAAACAGGCCACAATGACTGTTTTTGTCACCCAACCAAGCCTAAAACGTGATAATTTGAGCCCTACCCTACACGCGCGCATAATTTAGAGTTTGTCTGCAAATTGGACACCGGCTATAGTCCATAACATCTTGAATTCCTGCCATAAGGAGCACTATGGGCGAGTTTAGTATTTGGCACCTTATCATTAT
>DAIDJH010000177.1 GCA_027451425.1 Bdellovibrionales bacterium
ATTCAATTCTTTAAAGCCTTTGCCGCGCAGGCGAAAAACCTGCCCCGGGTGTGTGTTCGATGGCACCTTTACTGTTGCGCGACCGGTGAGCGTGGGCACCTGGACTTCGGTTCCTGCAATGGCATCAACAAATGACAAAGGTAAATCCATCAAAACATCGTTGCCGTGGCGCTTAAATAGCGGATGGTCTTGGAGAGTTACAATCACATAGAGATCGCCGTTTTCTCCGCCGCCAGCTCCCGAATCGCCCTCGCCTTTTAATTTCAAACGCTGACCGCTATTCACGCCAGGGGGTACGCTCACAAGAAGCGTTGCCGAGTCCTCACGGCCAAGGCGATTACGCATGAAGCGAATCTGCTTTTCGGTCCCTTGCGCGGCATCTTCAAACGAGACACTTAAATTGTAGCGTAAATCCGCGCCGCGTGTTTTTGGAGGCGCACGGCGCGCACGCTGTGTAAACGCGTCACCAAAAATGTCGTTGAACAAATCGTAAGCGGATTGCGTAGTGTATGTTCGGCGGTAGGGCTCGAAATCGAAGTCCTCAAAATTAGGGCCCGTGTAATAACCTTGTGTGCGGGGCTGCGCCTCCGCAGTATGGCCGAAATTGTCATACAGTTGCCGGCTCTTTGGGTTGTGAAGAACCTCATAAGCCTCACTCACCTCTTTGAATTTGTCTTCGGCCGGCTTGTTGCCCGGATTTTTATCCGGGTGATATTGCATCGCGAGTTTTCTATAAGCTTTTTTTATTTCGTCTGGGGTGGCATTTCGCGAGACGCCGAGAACCGAGTAAAAATCAGCCTTTGGCATATTTAGCCTTCTTTGGGAGTTATCGCTTTCGCGACGACAACTTGAGCGGGTCGAATCAGGCGATCATGAAGCTTGTAGGCCTTTCGATAAACCCGAAGCACATGTCCCGGCGCCACAAGATCAGTCTCTTCATTCGTGAGAGCTTCATGTTCTGAGGGGTTAAAGGGCTCCCCCTCGGCTTTACACTCCTGAACGCCGAAGCGAGAGAGCACGCTCTTAAGTTCATTGGAGGTCATCTCGATGCCGGTTTTAAACTGAACAATGTTTTCGGGAGTGATCGACATCTCAAGTGCGCGCTCCATGGTGTCCAAAAACCCAAGAAGCTCGGCCACCAGGCGCTCGCAACCATATTTGATTAAATCGGCGCGGTCTTTGAGAACATTTTTTCGGTAATTATCAAAATCAGCGCGTAAGTACAGGTAGTCGTTTTTCCACTTTGCCGCCTCATCCAGCGCGGCCCTAAGATCTTGGTCGGCACCAGACCGTTCGCTCGCCGATCCGGTGGTTTCTTCGCCAGGTTTTTGGTCATCATTATTGTCATCCATACGTGTCATCAATATGAGCAATAAACAAGGGGTGTCAAGGGGTTAAGTTCTCTTCGCCGATAACCTCATCGGCGGCAAAGGTTAGTTCCAAAAACACGACGTTGGCCAGAGGATAGCCTTGTACAGAAAGCCGCACGCGACCGTCGCTGTCGATGATTAGATCGCGCGATGCCAGTTTTTTAAGTCGGGACTGAGCGAGGAACTCAATGTTTTTCGCTCTGGCCGCGCAAACGCCGTGCTCTGACAAAAACTCCTGAAATTCTCTCCACAAAAATCCGCTGGTTTGCCGCAACCGTGTGTGAAAGAAATCCGTTAGGGCCTCATGAAGCTGAAGGCGTTCGACTTGCGCGGGCGGCAGCTTACTCCAAAAAGGCTCATGCTTTGAGCTGTTTTCGACCTGCTTGTGCCAAGCCCGCATAGACGCCGGGTTCGCAAAACGAATGCCGAACTTTCCACACTGCGGGAGGTATGAGTGCGCACCGACGCCCAATCCCCAGTAGGCGCCACCTTGCCAGTACAGCTGATTATGGCGGGACTCAAAGCCCGGCTTTGCAAAATTTGAAATTTCGTAGCGCAAAATGCCGCCGCGGCTTAATGCCAGTTCAATTGTTTCAAACATCCGTGCCTGCTCGTCATCGGGCGCGCGACCTTGGTTCATGAAGTGCTCCCTGGGGAGGGTTAAATTGTAAAGGCTCACGTGCGGGGGTGAAAATTCGAAAAGCTCGGAAAGATCACGCTGTAAATCTTTAATTCGTTGGTGGGGCAAACCGAACAAAATATCGGCAGAATAGTTAAGGCTGCGGCTAGCAAATAAGCGGAGCGTTTTTCGAGTTTCTTCGGCCGAGTGTTTGCGCCCGCACGCGCGCAAAGACGCATCGTTAAAGGTTTGCACGCCAATACTGAAGCGGTTTACCCCAGCAGCTAGATATAGGTCTAATTTCTCGTCATCAATTGTGCCGGGATTAATTTCGATCGATATTTCACAATCACTTGTACGAGTAAAGCCCGCCGTTGCAATTTCGAGAAGCACCGCTAAAATGTCTTGAGCGGGCAAAAGGCTGGGAGTTCCGCCGCCAAAATAAATCGAGGTCAAGGGGCCGCGTGAAAGTTCTCGCACCGAAAACGAACGATGGCGTAACTCCGTAAGCACCCCGGTCACGTATTCGCCCGAGGCGCTGGGGGGCGTGTCTACCGTGGTTGTGACAAAATCGCAGTAATGGCATTTTTGCAGGCAATGCGGGATGTGAACGTAAAGCCCAAAACCTTTTAACGACATACAGGGTGTTTATTCGATGACGACAAAATATCAACTAAAAAACGGGCTCAACGTGCTGCTTGTCGAGAGCCGAAAATCTCCGGTCGTTTCAATTCAGATGTGGGTGAAAACAGGATCGGCGGATGAAAAAACGGGAATAGAGGGGATTAGCCACTTCATTGAGCACTTGGTGTTTAAAGGTTCTGAAAAATTCGGCGTAGGAGAAATGGCCCAAACAATAGAGGGCTCGGGCGGTGTACTCAATGCGTACACGTCATTTGATCAAACCGTTTTTTATGTGACGGTTTCAAGCCAGTTTGTGGATGCGGGCATTGAAGTGATTAGCGAGATGATCGGGCGGCCGCGATTTGACGCGGGCGAAATCGATAACGAGCGCGAGGTTGTAATCGAAGAAATCAAGAGGTCAATCGACAGTCCACATCAGCAGGCAAGTCGGCTTTTGTTTTCAACACTTTATCGCAAGCACCCATATCGTGTGCCGGTCATCGGTTACGACGATAACATTCGTCGTGTACCGAGAGAGACGATCCTTGATTACTATCATGCGAGATACGTGCCGCAAAACATGAACCTTGTTGTTGTTGGCGATTTTAAAATCAACGACATGAAGGGGCGGATTTCTCGGCACTTTGAATCTCTGTCGAAGCATAAACTGATGAAGGTCCGCCGCACAGCGGAGCCTGCACGAAAAGGTCCTTCGATTCGCGCGCAGAGAGGACAATTTCAAGAGAGTTTCTTTCACGGTTGTTTCAACGTACCGAACGCACAACACAAAGACTCGGTTGCGCTCATGGCGCTTTCGGCGATTCTCGGTCAAGGCGACAGCTCCCGTCTTGTTCACCAACTTCGCAACACGCAAAATCTTGTCACGGCAATTGGCGCCAGCGTTTTTAGCCCCAAAGAGCCGGGTTTTTTTGCAATTTCGGCGACGCTCGATCACAAAAATTTGGTTCCGGCTCTCGATGAGATGACGGGTACTATTGCGGAGCTGATCGCCTACGGGCCCGGCGACGATGAGGTGCGAAAAGCGATCAAGCAGATGGAAAGTGAAAAATTTTATTCGATGGAAACGGTTGATGGTCAGGCGGGACTGTACGGGCACTTCGAGTTTTTATTTTCTGACTATAAACAGTTTGACCGAATTTTGAAAGAAACAGCGAACCTCACCGCGATGGATATTCAGCGGGTGGCAAGGAAGTATCTGAACCCGAAAGTCGTGGTTGTGAGCTATCTCGCCCCCGAAGATGAAGGCGCAGCAACGTCGAAGTTGAAGGAGTGGCAAAAGAAATTCACAAAGGCCATTGAGAGAGCGCGGCGCGAGCCGCCGCTCAAACGAAAAGTCATTCGAGGCGCGGGTATTCGTTGGTCCCCGGCAAAGCGCGAACAGGCAAGTGAGCCAGAGAGAATTGTTTTAAAAAACGGCATTCGCATTGTCGGCCGCCGGATTGCCGGCTCACCGGTGACCAGCATTCGCGTCGGTCTTCTTGGGGGGCTAAGGTTTGAACCAGCTCAACACGCGGGCGTGAATGAGCTTCTTTCGCGCGTTTGGGCGTCAGGCACGCGGGGCTTAAGCGAGCACGAACTTAACGTTGAGATTGAAGGCATGGTTTCGAGTCTTGCCGGTTTTGGCGGGCGCAACTCCATCGGCCTTTCTTCGACGACACTCAAGCCATTTTTCCCACGGATGCTTGAGCTTTTATCAGAAGTGTTACTGGATCCAAGGCTCCCCAATGAGGCAGTGGGGCGAGAAAAAATTATGATGAAGGAGCAGGTTAAAACGCGAAATGATAAGCCGTCGCAGAAATGCATGCTGGCGCTCATGCGACTTTTGTTTGACGGGCATCCGTATGCAAGAGATCCGATCGGCGAGATTAATGATGTCGAGCGGTTGTCGCGCGAGATGGCCGTTGAGTTTTTAAATTCT
>DAIDJH010000178.1 GCA_027451425.1 Bdellovibrionales bacterium
AAAGCGATCACTAGCGCGTAGATCACTAGCGACTCAATAAGAGCCAAGCCGACAATCATTGGAACGAACATCGCGTTGGCCGCTTGTGGATTGCGAGCAATACCGTCCATCGCTGATGCGCCCACTCGACCTTGGCCAAGCGCGCCTCCTAGTGCCGCTATGCCAATGGCGATGCCCGCGCCAAGTGCAAAGTACGCGTTATCTGAAATGCCCCCAGAAGTTTGAACAGCACCTGTGGCATCTGCAGCCGCCGCAATGATCGGCGCCAGTAAAACTATTGCGCCTGCAAGAAGCGATTTCTTCATATTGTATCTCCCTTGTTTGTTAGTGATCGTGTGATATTGCCATTGATACGTAAATCATGCTGAGGATTGTAAACACAAAAGCTTGCATAAAACATACAAATAAGCCAAGCCCGTAAAAGATAACAGGCAAAAGATAGTAGGGGACCAAACCTAGAAATAAACTCAGAACGGTGTGGTCGCCCACCATGTTCCCGAAAAGACGAAGCCCTAAGCTGAATGGCCGCACGAAATGCGAAACAAGTTCAATTACGAACATGAGCGGCGCCAGCGCAACAAGCGGTCCCATGAACTGTTTTAAATAACCAATTCCGTGCTCGCGAATACCGAGATAGTTGTAATAAAAAAATATGAAGATCCCGAGTGCAAATGTCGTATTAACATTATCCGTTGGTGGAGTAAAACCCGGCAAAAGCCCCATGAGATTGCTAACAAAAATAAAGAAAAAAAGCGTTGCAAAAAAGGGAACGAATTCTTCTCCCTCTTCGCCAATCACCATTTCACATATAGAAACTATGAACTCAACCGTGGACTCAAATATGGATTTAAAACCAATGGATCTTGCTGGCAGCATTGCGGCTTCGCCGCGCCCAAGCGCTAACCGCCCCACAACAGCCATAATGAGCATTAGAATAGAAGCAACAATAAGCGTCGCAACGTGAATGTTTTCGCCAACCCCGGGGATCAACTCTGTCCAGTTAAAATGAACCATGCCTTATACCTGTACGCAATAAACCCTAGCGTAGGAAACAAAGCCGCCAGGCCAACAACGAACCCCATGTCCATTCGCCAGCCAAAACGCTCTAGTAAAAGCAATATGCCTACTAAAAGGGCGTATTTAATTACAATTACGAAAGTAACCAAGGCAACGGATTTTTTCAAAAAAATGCGGTTAAGCATCCAAGCAATTAGTGCCAAGTTTAGCCCCGCCAACGCTCCGGCAAAAAGGCTATTCCAGGCGTATTGCGTAGCATTAAAAAAAAAGAAGGGGCAAGCTGTCATGGCCATTGCGGCCGCATGGGCTGCTAACACGTATAAAATCTCAGTTTTTGTCGTCACGGTTGTCGACCTTTACCATGAATTGTCTGAGTAAAACAATGAGGTGATACATCCAGCTGATCATCACGACAACCACGAACGTCGCAATGCCATACCCATTCCAACCAAAATATTTATCAACCGCCTGCCCTAAAAAAAGCGCGCCAAGAATAAGTCCGAGAAGCTCAAAGCCCATTCCCATAAAGATGAGCCCGCGCTTCATCATCTTTTCAGTCCCTTTGCGCCCGGCATATTGGCCTTGCGCTCTCGGAGCTGTTTGATTTTAAGCGCGATAAATTCCGGGTCTTTATAAGTTGACTTGATACTTTTTAATTCTTGAATCGCGCTGTCGTACTGGCCGGCCTCTTCGTAGCAAACGCTTTCGTTCAGCGCGATATTTTCTTCTTTGGCCTTTTTAGGAAATTTACTTTCAAGCTCTTTATACACGCTCAACGCCTTATCCGCTTGTTTCATGTTAAAGTAGATGCTTGCTAAAAACATTTTGAGTTCGAATTTACGATCGGCGCTTTTGGCAATCGCCGACGCCTGTTCGATTTCATTCTTTGCATCGAAAAATCGATTCATATAAAAATAACTTCTTGCCAAATTAAATCGGTACCGAACAATGTGTGCCGGGTCTGCTTCAACCAGCAAAAGCTTGTTATACGCCTCGATTGCCCTTGGGTAGTTGCTCAAATCATTGAAATAAATTCCAGCGATCGCTCGCTGCGAGTCACGCCGCTCTTTTCCGTCACGCGAAAACTTTACGAGGTGATTATAAAATTCGATCGCTTGATTATAGTTTTTGGTGTCAAAAAAAGTGATGCGCGCGGCCTCGCGCGCCGATTCAAGCGCGATCGACGAATCGGGTGCGCGGTTCATGATCCTCTTAAAACTTGCAACCGCCCGCGCATAATGTTTGGATTTTGCCTCTTCTTTCGCTCGACGAAACTCAAGCCGGGTGAACGAAAAGCTGCAACTAGAAAAAATTGTTGCGCCCGCACCAAGCGCTACTACGCCAATAAAGATTCGTGCGCCTCTCCGTCTATTGTAGCGTGGGGTCGGATTCAGATTCGTCATCCTTACCCTCAACGATGAGCGCAAGACCCGTAACAAATTCACCGGGGTTCAAATCGATGAGCTTCACGCCTTGCGTGTTGCGGCCTAATAGTGAAATGCCTGAAACCTTCATGCGAATCGACTGCCCGCGGTTTGTGGTAATCATGACCTGATCGGCTTCTCTTACCAGCTTAACTGAAACAACTGACCCAACGCGATCCGTGATTTTTTGCGTAATGGTTCCAACCCCGCCGCGCCCCTGTAGCCGGTACTCCTCAACACTCGTGCGTTTGCCAAATCCATTTTTGGTTACAACCAGAATCGCATCTTTGCAGTCCGGCGGAATGACGTCCACCCCTACAACTCGATCCGTTTCGGCCCCCATGGTCATGCCCTTAACGCCACGAGCTGTGCGGCCCATTGCCCGCACGTCGTCTTGGTCAAATCGAATGGACATGCCTTCGCTTGTGCTAATGAATATGTGGGATCCCTCTTCGCAAAGCTTTGCGTCCATCAAATTGTCATTGAGATCCGTCGTCAGCGCAATGATGCCGGATGGGCGTGGATTTGAAAACGCCTCAAGACTTGTTTTCTTGATCGTGCCTTTTTCAGTTATCATCACTACACATTTTTTCGGGTCAAATTCATCGACCGGCAAAATCGCTCGAACGTTTTCCCCGCTTGCAAGGTTTAGAACATTAGCGATGGCCTTACCTTTAGATGTTCTAGACCCCTCAGGAATACGATGAACCTTGAGCCAGTACAACCGGCCACGATCTGAAATTGCGAGGATCGTTGTAAGCGTGTTTGCTGTTAAAATTTTAGAGACGTAATCTTCTTCGCGCGTTTCTGCGCCCTTGAGGCCTTTGCCGCCTCGTCGTTGAATCCGATATTCATCAACAGGAATTCTTTTTATGTATCCGGAGTTCGTAATGCAAACAATAACTTCTTCACTCTTAATCAAGTCTTCGTCTTCAAGTTCCGTCGAATCTGTCTCAATTTTTGTAAGCCGGGGGTTGCCGTACTTCTTTTTTATGTCAGTCAGCTCCTCCGTTATTATGCGATAAATTTCGCGCTCATCGCCCAAAACTTTTTTTATCCACTCTATGTGTTTTTGCGCTTCATTAAGGTCTGCGGTAATTTTGTCGCGCTCAAGCCCCGTGATTCTTTGTAGCCGCATGTCGAGAATCGCCTGCGCCTGCTTTTCACTAAATCCAAAATTTGAAATAAGATTGGCCTTGGCGATCTCACCCTCGCGAGAAGTCTTAATCGTCTGAATAATGTCGTCGATCCGATCGAGTGCTTTTTTAAGCCCTTCTAAAAGGTGTGCGCGCGCTTCAGTTTTTTTCAAATCGTAAATGCAGCGCCTGGTAACAATGTCCTTTCTATGATCAACAAATGCCGCGAGCATTTCTTTTAGATTCCAAACCCGCGGCTGATTGCGTGCGTCTAGGGCTAGGAGAATAATCCCGAAGCTCATTTGCATTTGCGTAAATTTGTAAAGGCGATTGAGAAGAACCTGTGGGTTTTCTCCCTTTTTTACCGTTATGACGATTCGCATTCCTTCGCGCGAAGATTCATCTCGAATATCTGAAATGCCCTCGATTTTTTTCTCTTTAACAAGTTCAGCGATGCTTTCGATGAGCTTTGCTTTGTTTACCTGGTAAGGGATCTCCGTCACAATGATGTAGTCGCGGTCTTTTTTGTTTGTAACCTCTGAAACGGCCTTCAGTGTTATAACCCCGCGCCCGGTGCGATAAGCCTGAATAATCCCGCTTGTTCCCGAAACAATTCCCGCCGTTGGGAAGTCTGGGCCCGGAATCAATCGAATCAATTCCTCAATCCTACAGTTTGGGTTTTTAATTAGCTCAAGGCAGCCGTCGATCACTTCTCCGAGGTTGTGCGGCGGAATGTTGGTCGCCATACCAACGGCAATACCGGACGTACCGTTAACAAGCATGTTGGGAAACTTCGCTGGCATAACAAGCGGAATCTGTAGCGAGTCGTCATAGTTCGGGCCCCATGGCACTGTCTCTTTGTCGATGTCCTCAAGAATCTCTTCAGCAAGCCGGGTCATCCGAACTTCCGTGTACCGTTGTGCCGCC
>DAIDJH010000179.1 GCA_027451425.1 Bdellovibrionales bacterium
GAACCTCAACGATCATAGATCGAACATATCTTGGTGGGCGAAATGCTGGCACCCGTCGGTCGCCAAAGGGGATTGGAGTTTGTCGAATTCCGTTGAGTTGCGATTGCAACGATCCTACAAAAGAGGCCTCGTGCAGTAGCCAATTTTTCAATTGTTCATCATTGAGCAGTTTTAATTCGGGGAAGTCTCGAACCAATGCTGAACGGTTAAAGTAAGCCACTTCACTGCCCACCACTTCGCGTGCCAGCTCGAAAGTGGGGCTCTGTAGCTCCTCGTGACTGCGTGGTAGCAGTATTTCGTTTGCAACCGCGCGGTTCAACGAGAAGACCACTCCACAACCTAATAAAATGAGGATAAGTCCGTGCTTAAACATTGAGTATGGTCGAACTCTATGGCGCAAGATTGCGACTACGTCCACGCTTGATACTAAGCACTGGTCGCGTGATCTTCGTGCAGAGGCTCGACGGCATGGGCTTAAAGAAATCACATTTCATCAATTGCGCCATTCGTTTTGTAGTTGGCTTGAAAACAGCGGTCTTGAGCGAAGGATCGTCGCCGAAATTCTCGGCCATCGTGAACTGATGACAACATCGATTTACAGTCACACTTCAAGTCGAACGGTGTGCCTCGCAGTCGAGCGTTTTGAGCGCGAAAGACAGAGGCGAGAGAGCGAAAATCAGACCAAATCCAACAAAATTCCAACAACGCTTGAGATGGTAAAATATATTCCGTCTTGAGTTTCGCGAACTTACGCGAAGTTGGCGTCCCCGGCGCGATTCGAACGCACGACCTTTAGCTTCGGAGGCTAACGCTCTATCCAGCTGAGCTACGGGGACGATTCAATTGGCAGAAACCTGCGTTTAGCACATTTCGATAATGGAGCACAATATTTGCCGCTTCAATTAGCTGGGGACTTCAAGCCCTTTTGCAACAGCTGGCCGTGATAGGAACTTATCCAGCGCTGCGAGCACGTTCGGGAAATTTTTTATTCCAACCAGATCGCCAGCGCCATAGAAGCCGGTAAGGGTGCGCACCCATGGGAAGATCGCCATGTCGGCGATCGTATATTCGTCACCAGCCACCCACGAATGTCGGCGCAGTTGTTTATCAAGCACGCCAAGCAGTCGTGTGGATTCAGCCGCGTATCGATCGCGCGGGCGCTTATCTTCAATGTCTTTGCCCGCGAATTTCACAAAAAATCCCAACTGACCAAACATGGGGCCGACACCGCCCATTTGAAACATCAGCCACTGTATCGTTTGGTAACGCTTTTGCGGATCCTTCGGTAAAAACTTTCCTGATTTCTCAGCTAGATAAATTAGGATTGCGCCTGATTCAAAGAGTGCAAGCGGTTTACCAGCGGGCCCATTCGGGTCGAGAATCGCGGGAATTTTATTGTTCGGATTCAGTGATAAAAACTCCGGCGATAATTGATCTTGTTGGTCAAGCCTCACTTTATGGGCTTCGTAGGGTATGCCGGCTTCTTCCAGCATGATTGAAACTTTGATGCCATTCGGGGTGGGCAGCGAATACAGTTGCAACTGGTCGGGGTGTCGCGGCGGCCATTTTTTTGTAATCGGAAAAGTAGAAAGTTCTGACATTCTCAAACTCCTTTTTGGATTTTATACTACTGCTTCGCCGGCGCGTGTTGTACTTATATCGAATAATTATGGATTCAAAACTTGTAAGATTCGTCATACTTTTTCTCACGATTTCAGTCGCGGCGTTTATTGCCACTCGGTTATTAGGAATACATTTTGGTACTGACAATTTTTGGGATTACCACGGAGTTCTTTTTTTGATTGCGATCACTTTGTTCCCGCGGCTCACGTTACTGCTATCAAGTGTTCCGTTCGGCGGACTTTTTTGGTGGCTCGGTTGGTTGTTCGCGCCACGCATTCTCGTGGCAATTTTGGCGACGATCACGTATTGGAACAACAACCCGGTTCTCGTCACGCTTTCGTGGTTGATTGCCATCGGGCTTGAAAGTTCAGAAAAGCGCTTTGTCATTTATCGAGCGCGTTGGTCTGGAGATCGTGCAACGGGCGACGTCATCGATGTCACTCCGATACGCAGAGGGTGAAGGCCGGCTCAACAATACTCACGTTTTGGAAATCTTTTGAAGTTGTTCTTTTGAAATTGGTCGGGGAGACAGGATTTGAACCTGCGACCCTCTGCTCCCAAAGCAGATGCTCTACCGGGCTGAGCCACTCCCCGACGACGCTGAAACAATCGACGAAACAGTCAAAATAATCGCGTGGAGCGAATGATTCAAAAAGTTTATTGAATAGACGTAAGTCCTAACGCAAGGCCGTAACTTTCGGAAAAATGTTTGCCTTCACTTAAAATCCGCTTTTACGATCAAATATACGCGCTGGTAATGCCTGGAGAAAAAATCGGTGATGCCTGCGTGCTTGTGTGCGTCAACGACAACTTAGTCAACAACAAGGGAGTAAACGAATGAAGAAACTAAGCGCACTGATAGCGGTGCTGAGTTTTTTGCCACTCGCGCATGCTTATGCCGATGGCAGTGATATTACGGCAAGCGGCGATTACCGATTGCAGTATCAAGACAACCAGGATTTCGGTGGGGCGCATTCTGCCGACGATTCTAATTTTCACCAGCGCTTTCGTATAGGCGTAAATGCGCGTGCTAACGAAAAGCTGAATTTTCACACTACGTTGGTTGGTAACACTGACTGGGGTTCATCTACTACTCAGAATGGGATGACAACCTTGAATGCCAACACCACTAACGACATTAATAATATGCTGCTAGTGAACGAGGCGTACGCAACTTGGGTGCTTAACGACAACTGGGTTCTTCGAGCTGGCCGGGGTGCATTTACCATGGGCGATGGTCGATTTATTTCGAGCAACGACTGGGAAAACGTGCAAACTGCATTTGATGGCATGATGGCCACGTGGGATCAAGACTGGGGACGCACGAGCTTCTTCGGCGTAAAAGGCGGAATTGATTCAAGCGACAACACGATTGATTCACGGTTCTACGGCGTTTCGGAAGATCTTAAAGACTTGCCGACATTCTTGAAAATGGTGAATGTCCACGTTTTGGAAGTTTACCAAGATCAAGGCACGTATAACAACACAGCTGGTGTTAATATAGGTGGCTCGGGCACTGTAACTCTCCCGTATAGAGATGAAACGCGGGCGGGATTCACGGTTTCTGGCGACGAAGCCAATGTGGACTATCGTCTCGATGGTGAAATTGAAACAGGTAAGTACATGGAGGCCGCGGGTAATACGAAAGAAAACCTAAGCACCCACATGGTTGACGCGGACTTGGGCTATACCTTCCCATCACTCATGAACGGTCGTGTACACGTCGGTTATCACCAAGACTCGGGTAACAACAACGCAACCAATACCAACGATGTTTACAATGGTTTTGCATATGACCGTCACGATAACGGTGGTCTCATGAACATTTTTGGTTGGGGTAACCTGACTTACACTTGGCTCGGTGTTTCAGCGCAACCGCGCGACGACATCAGTGTCGCAGCTAACTACTACATGTTTTCAAAAACCGAGGCTCAGGGCGTGGTTATGTCCGGCGACTACGGTTTGGCCTACTCAAGTATTGGCGGTGCTAATACGACAAGCGGGACGCTCGGTAACGAGTTAGACCTGACAGTTACAAAGCACTATGGCCAGAAATTCTACATCACCGGCCTTTACGGTATGTTTGATGCAGGCAGTGCTTACAGCGGTTTGAACAACCTTGCGGGCAACACTCTGAAGACCACGATTACTGAATACTACCTCGAAGGTGGCCTAACGTTCTAATTGTTACGTTAATTAGTTACAGACCGAAAGGCCGAATCCAAGGGATTCGGCCTTTTTATTTGGTACAAGATTATGGACTCAATTACACAATGGCTTATGGCACTACCGCGAGCGCTATTTGTAACGCTCGTTTTGGCGGCAGGGGTTCTGTTCATAGTCCTAAGTAATCCACCTAAAAATATTTGTGATGCGCAAGTGGATGCGTTTTCAAAAGCCACGGCCGTCGCGCCGCTCGAGGTGGACTGCTGATAAGGAATTTGCTGACCGGTTTGAATGGTCGCTTTCTGCTGGTTGGAGGCGATGACGCGCGGACTGGCGATGATCTCGCTGTGTCCTTCTTCTTCCAGCGCGCTTAACTCAAGATCGAGCAAGACGTTCCCCAAGCGCGCCAGGGCGATGCCGATACTGCCCGGCTGAGCGCCGCTCGCAAAAGTCGCCGCGGGATTATTAAAATTCAAGCGATCTGTCAGCGGGTTGACGAAGGCCGCCCCGACGCCCTGGGCCAACTGGTTCGCGCCGGCCAAGGAACCGGAGAGTTGCTTGGTGTTGCTGAGACCGAAGCGCACGCCCAATTGCTTTTCATAAGTCACGTCGATATTCACGATGCGTGCCTCGATCAAGACCTGACGCGCGGGCACGTCCAGCCTTCTGACCAGCTTCC
>DAIDJH010000180.1 GCA_027451425.1 Bdellovibrionales bacterium
GGGACAAACGCTCGTCGTAAAAATCGCGGCTGTGGGCGATCCTGACCAAACCCAATGCGCAGCACCATTGAAAACGCGAAGACGAACACAGCTTCGATAATCGCCAGAAGCACGGCGCGCGTGAGCGCCGCGTGCCGAATCATCTCTCGGTAAATCAACACTTCGATTGTCGCCCCACTTTGCGCTCCCAAAACGAGCGGAACCGAAAAACTCGTGAAGCATACAATGAACAAGAAAAAAAGAAGCCCCGTCGCCTCATCTAAAAGTCCGCGCATACATTGCCAAACAAGTCGCCACTTAGACGCTCCTTCAATTGTCGCGATTTCGATCACGGCACCCAATTTTGATTCAAGAACGCGGCCGAGAACAACCGCGATAACCCCGAAGTTTGCCAGCACGTGCGCGATGACGACCCCTCTGATGCCAAACGGAAAGGTCGTCCACGGCATGATCAGGTTGAGCGTTGAGAGAATTACAAATAACGCCGGGAAGAGACTGGGCAGAAGCAAGATCATTTCGCCAACTTGACGTTGCCATCCCTGGCGAAGGCCGATCACGCCAAACGCGCCGATCAAACCAATCCCGACAGACAAAAACGCCGACATCAGCGCTTGAGCGAGTGAGTACGCAAAGACGCGCTGAAACTCGATTATAAACTGTTCCATGATTTAATTAGCTCACTCTGGTGTCGTTCGAAATCCTGAAGGCGTTCGGGGCCGAATACTTTTACTTTCGGCAGTTCTTGAAATTCTTTACTGAGCGGCACGTGTTTGACCACGGGGAACATATAGTTTTTCTCCGCGAGCAATTTTTGCGTCGAAACGCTCAGTAGGTTCACTATAAATTGTTTGGCCACATCGCAACTCCAGCAGGAGTCAGGCACGAATGCATACTCAATTTGCGCGGGATGACCTTCTTTAAACGGCATAAACTGGTAGCGGTTATCTTTTTCAACGGTGCGATGATAGACCACAGATGTCAGATAACTAAACGCGATTTTTGCCTGATTGTTTTTGAATAAACCATAGGCATTCGACCATGTCGGCGCTACAGTTTCAGTCGCTTGGTGAAGAGCTTGCAGCGCTGCCGTGGGGTTGGGAGTTGCCTGAAAAATCCAATATAACCATTCAAGCCCTGCTGAACTTAGTTCGGGATCTTCAAGTACGATTGATTTTTGGGGCGCGTTTTTGAGAAATTCGGCGAGACTTGCCGATGGCTGAACTTCTCCCTTGCGATAAACAAAACCCATTGGCGACCAATCGTAGGGAACAAAACGCGGAAATACCAAAGGTTTTATCTCTTGTTTAAATTTCACCCATGGGAGATCAATCTGTTGAACTTTGACCGACGTGAAAACCTTCTGTAAATCGAGAAGATCAACCCCCACAACAACGTCGACACGCCTTTTGGGGTCGAGCTTCATTTTTTGAATCGCGGTTAACGCCCCACCCATGTCGACATAATCAACGGTGCAATCGCACTTTTTCTCAAAATCACGTTTGATTTCCTCTCCGGGCCCAAACGGATCGATAAAACTTTTTGGCGCGTATACGATAATATTAACTTCGCGCCGTAACTTCGCCGACCGTTTGGCCGTTAGTCGGAAAAAATATCCGAGCACAATCGCGAATGCGGCTAAAGCGACAAAAAAAAGCGCCAGCGAAACTTGTTTAGAATTCATCGAGGTCTACCACCATAGCCCGCGCTGACGCTTGTAGAAGTAGTAGTCGAGACCAAAGCATCGACCAGCGCCGATCCAAAACATGACGATAAATAGAGCAAGATAGGTCTGCTGTAATTCCGTCAAATTTTGACCGCCAATGTAAATTAAATTGAGCGTCAGGAGAATGCCCAAAAGTGAAGCCGGCCGCACAAAAAGACCGATCAGAAAACAAACGCCAATAATTAACTCGCAGTAAGTGACAAAGTAAGCAAAAAACCGCCAGTTTGGCACCACAACAAATTGCAAAAAGTTAGCATACCAACCCGGCATATTTCTCTGCGGGAGGTTATCCATAATCATCGCGGCAAGCTTCGGTTGTTTTAAAAAATCCCCGCCCAACCGCTCAATCGCCGAGTTCAAAAAATAATAGCCGAGATAGATGCGCATGAGCGCAATAGGATACAAATGCCCGACATATTTAGCGCTTTCAAAAAATGAAACGAACATTCAGCTCTAGCCTCTCCCGTCGTTTTACCGTACCCCAATTTTTGGGCAAACGTCATTCAGAAAACAGTTTTCACAATCGGGCTTTCGCGCCTTACAAATGGAACGGCCATGCAAGATCAACCAGTGCGAAAAGTTCACCCAGTGCTCTTTCGGCACAACGGCGACCAGCTCCCCTTCGATGGCTTCGGCTGTTTTACCCGTCGCCAACCCAAGCCGACGACTCAGACGGGTCACATGCGTGTCGACAACCACCCCTGAAGCAATGCCAAAGGCCGTACCCAAAACCACATTGGCCGTCTTTCGACCAACGCCCGGGAGCGTGACCAGAGCATCCATCGATTGCGGCACTCGCCCGCCGTATTCGTTTACTATTATGGTAGCCGCCGCTTTGATATTGCGCGCTTTGTTTTTATAAAATCCGGTCGAGCGGATGTCTTGCTCAAGTTCTGCCAGGTGTGAGTCAGCGAAAGCACGCATCGACGGATATTTGTTGAATAAATTTTTTGTAACCATGTTCACGCGCTCATCCGTGCACTGCGCGCTCAAAATCGTAGCGACGAGAAGCTCCCCCGGGTTTGAAAAATGCAGCGCGCATTCCGGGTGCGGCGTCCGCTTTTTAAACCGCCGTATAATTTCTTTCGCACGTTCTCGCTTTTCGTCTAGTTTCACGCCGTCTCTCGTATTGATACAATAGCAGTATGTCAACCAATGAACCACGCGCTCCGCTTGAATCTGAAGTTCCTGAAGTGATCGGCTTTTTGGATCACATATTGCGACCCAACCGCGGCTGGTCCATCGCCGCCGAATACCCGCAAGTCTTCGCGCCCCCAAACCGCGAGAACCTCAGAATCGTAAAAGATGGTGATCGCGTCATTGCTCACGCGGCAACCAAATTTCTCATTATCAAAACCCAACTTGGTTTATTTAAAGTCGCGGCAATCGGCAGCGTGGTGACCTCACCCGAACATCGAAACTTGGGGCACAGTCGCGACATTATCAACAGCTGCTTGCAAATCGCCGAAGAAGGTTGCGCCGATTTTGCCATATTATGGAGTGATCTCTACGATTTTTACCGCAAACTCGGTTTTGAACTCGCCGGCCGTGAAGTGAGTTTGGTGATCGACGCCATCCCCACATTACCGCCCAACGACTTGCGCATCTTGCAGTCGTCAAAAGTCGCACCCGAGGCCGTACTTCGCCTGTACGGCGGCCATCCTTGCGGAACAATTCGCACCGCCGAAGATATTCGCCGCCATCTGTGCATCCCCAATTCCCGCACCTATACCGCATGGGACAAAAACAACCAGCTACTGGCCTATGCGATTGAGGGTAAAGGTGCCGATTTGAAGGGCTATATCCATGAGTGGGGCGGCGGCGTTTCGGCACTTTTGCCGCTTTTTGCTCATATTCGAAAAGACCTCAACCAACGCATCACGGTGATCGCGCCATCACACGCCGAAAATCTCATACGACAGTTGCGTCAGTGGCCCGCTCTTGTGCATGAGGGGTATCTTGGCCTAATCCGAATCGTAAACGAAAGAAACTTGTTTCTAAAAATTACAAGAAGGGCACGACAACTCGGCCTTCGCGAATTTGCAATTGAAAAACAGGGCGAACATGTGCGCGTAGGAACGCCAACCGACATGGTGACGCTTTCAACACAAGCTGAAGTCACGCGACTCATTTTTGGTCCGCATCCTGATGGAACACTCAATCCGGCATACAAGGATCTATTCCCGATACCCATGTGGATTTGGGGTTGGGATTCCGTGTAGCCAGATGAGAACTCTCCGTCTGCTACTTTGCTTGACCAGTCTCACCTTCGCGCTGACCGGGTGCCTCGGCAGCAGCGTTCAGCCTAAAAATGGCGCGCTTGGAGTTGAAGTCCCGGCAACCAATGTCATCGCGGCCCTCACTCGTGCAATTGCCGGCATCAGCATCGCAAACGCTAAAATTGGCGACTGTGTCACCTACGAAGAAAATTACCGCATCAATACAGACCCCGTGATTATGAGTCAGCTTATCAAGCACAAACTCTTAAGCACAACAAGTGGCACGGGTACGATAACCTTTAATCTTTTCGAAGATTATTACGAGTTTCAGCCGTCTGGAGCGATCAAAGACGAAGTTCATAGGCAATTGCCACTGGAATTCCAAACACAATCTCAAATAAATAATAAAAATTTAAGATTAATTAACAAAATCGAAAATGATATTCGTATAAAAAAATATATAGAAATCAGTAATTTAAATGATATTAAATATATATTAAATGTTAATGATTTATCAAGAATAAT
>DAIDJH010000181.1 GCA_027451425.1 Bdellovibrionales bacterium
ATTGGATAAATTGGTGTTTGCATGTCCCAACTGGCCGAACAAAACCAAACTGACACATGTCATACTGGCTAAACATTTTTTGTAAGCTTGCATGTCCAGATTTTAATTCAAAATACCAATGTCACAAGAAATTTGATGCGCGCGTGTAGACAATACCAGCGTGTCAAAATGTTCTTCAATTCATAAACAACCGTCACCCTACAGTGCGCCGCTAACAATTTACGGCTCTCGTTTTGGAAAAACCTTAGAATAGATTTCACGATCGTCAGCCTTTTCAACACTATTTGCAGCCTACCCCCTTTTAGCCTCGGCATGGGGGTTGCTGTGCCATAAGATCATGAAAACAATCACACGAAAAATACGATTTGTTCTGACGATTGCCTTAGCAGCTTTGTTTGCCCTAGCCACCCATGTGGCCGTAGCAAAGCCCAGCGCGAAGCCGGCGCTACCCAATATTTCAACAGGTATTGATATGGTGGGCTCATCGTTCAATGCCAAAATCGACTTTCACCTAAATGACGCCGGCGGCATCACGGCAGCTAAACAACTATTTCAAGATCCAAGATTAATGGAGCAGTTGAGCACTTGGGTTCAGGGGGCAAGCTACTCGGCGAAAAGTCCAAACGGTCGTTACGTGTTTGCGCTTACGCTTGGTAAGTACGGTCATAATTACACGATACAGTACGGCTGCGTGGAGCATTTCGATGTGTCGTCGTGGGTGGAGCAGTGCGGGCAGTTGGCGAGCTCCTCAATTATGAATAACGGTTCACAACAAATACGCTGTGCATCCTCACCCAGTAAAACAAATTCCAAATCGAATGGGGTTGATTGCGAAATGAATGTCGCCGGTCAAATGGGATCGATTGGCGTTTGGCCATTCAAATATAGCGGCCCACAAGTGGCCTACACATATTACACAGAGATGACATCGTACGTGAGCAAGATTGCGCTCATATTCGGCCGCAATACCAACGGAGCCACTGGCGCCAATGCGCTCATGGCACAAAATATTCAACTTCAGGGAATGATGTCCGACTTAAAAGCGAAAGAGCAAGCGGCGGCAAATTTGGCAATAAATCAAAAATTGACCGCATATGCAGTTTGTCCGAATTTTAATCCTGAACCGCAGACAGTTGCGGCAGTATTGGATTGGTCGCCGGGCGGTTATATCAATATGAATAATGACTGAGCATGAAGTTCACATTATTGTTCTGGGACACAACACCTATACCAATCCGTTGTGTTGAAGCCGGCACCACCAGTTGCGCCAATAGCACACGTGTAACCACCGCCGCCGCCGGCCGTATCAAAACATCCAGGGGAGCCACATCCCGTATAGATCGGAGCAACCCACTGCTGGCGCGAATAATCAAACCCAGAGATAGTGTCACAAGCAGCCAACCATTCATTGGCCGTACACAAATGGGTATTTTGTGCGGCACAGTTTGCCACAGCGGTAAAAAGTTGTGCCTGTGCATTGTCGTTGCTGATACAAAATGCACCCGGAGTGCCTGTCGTACCAACGAGAGTGAAGCCGGCCGGGCACGGGGCCGAAGTGTTGCACGACTGAAGAGTATCTGTACCACTTGAAGTTGATGCCATCAGTATAACGGATGCAACCTTAGCTGAGGGCGGAACTGGGGGCGGTCCTCCATAGTTGATGTACAAGTCCCCACTATATTCGGATGCGCTAATGTATTGGAGATTTTTTAGTTGTATACTCGCAACATCAAGTCCGCTACCGTCCGGTTGAGGACCCATCGGTACTGCTGGGCCGACAATCGTTCCCGCAGAATTATAGTAATTGAAAACTGTGACTGTGCATGTTGGACATGCAACGTTTACCGGCGCTGTAGGCGGGCTCCCCGTCGGAAAACTTATATTGGCGGCTTTAATGTTACCGCTGCAGTGGGGTTGGTTGGGCGAAGTTATGATATTCGTTAAGGCTGTATCAATAGCAATCGCTTCTGATTTCTGCATCAAAAGTCGCTGCTGATTCGACATCAACGAGATATAATCCGTGAGCGCCAGCATGCCGATCGCCATCACGGCTAACGCGACAAGAATCTCAACTAGAGAAAATCCGCCTGCCCGCATAAATTTTCGCATGAATACCCCAATAGTAAGATTTTATCATGATTTTCAAAACTCGCATCGGCTTTTGCAGACAAAACCAATGCTGGATTTGTCAAAAGTCTCAAATTGATGCAGGTAAATGTCTCATATTTACTCGTCAGCGCGGACGAGCTTGAATGGTCCCCGTCCACTTGAATACACTGTCAAATTTTCAGGCTTATCGATTCCAATTCGGCGCCCGCAGTCCAGACTTTTATTGTAGCGTTAGAACTTGATGGCCACTGTCAGTGATCAGAACGGTGTGCTCATATTGAGCCGAAAGCGTTTTGTCACCGGTCTCGTAGTATTTGATCGTCGAGTTAGGTATGGAAACTTCACGAATCGAAGCGGCGGTTTCATTGATCATGGGTTCAACAGTAATACACGTCCACGGTACAAGTTTATCACCTTTACCCTTTTTGCCGTACGAGGGAACCCACGGGTCATCGTGGAACACTTTGCCGATTCCATGTCCGCCAATTTCTTTTACAACCCAATATCCCCGCTTGGTCACGTATTTGCTAACAGCAAAACCAATATCGCCGGTCGTGGAACTCGGTCCGACCTCTTCAATGCCCTTCAACATCGCATTGTGAGCAACGTCACAAATTTCTCGTGCCTTGTCGCTCACTCTGCCGACAAAAAACATGCCGCTCGTGTCGCCATGGTACCCATCCTTAATCACCGTGACGTCAATGTTCAGTATGTCACCTTCGCGAAGAGGCGTTTTATCGGGAACACCATGACAAATGCACGCATTCACCGATGTGCAAATGGATTTGGGAAAACCGTGATAGCCAAGCGGCGCCGACTTCGCCCCATGTGAGAGCGTGTAATCTTCAGCAATACGATCTAACTCTTCAGTTGTAACACCGACACGCACATAACTTCCAACGTGCGCAAGAAGACGCGCGGCAAGTTGGCAAGCACCTTCCATTAAGCGAATTTCGTTGGCGGCGATTGGTGTCATATATCCTCGTGTCGCAGAGTAAAAAAAAAGCCCACTTTACGCAAGTGGGCCCTTTCGAATTGCAAATGGAATTTGCAATTAGCGGAGATGTTTGCTCACAAGTTTCGTCATTTCAAACATCGAAACCGTGCCTTTGCCGAAAATCGGACGAAGTTTGGCGTCGGCATTGATGTTGCGACGATTGGCAGAATCTTGCAATTTGTGAGTGTGAATATATTGCCACAATTTCTTCACGACTTGCGTGCGGGGAAGCGCTTTAGCACCAACCACAGCAGCCAGTGCTGGGCTCGGAGTCAAAGGCTTCATGAAAGCTGCATTTGGCTTTCTCTTCGTTTTTTTTGCTGTCGTTTTTTTTGCTGTCGCTTTTTTTGTGGTCTTCTTCTTTGCCATCATGTCCTCCAATGATTGTGATGGTTATCGGTTTGCTCTATGCAACCTTGCAATCACAATCATCACCGACATTCGTAAGTGATTGCAATAGAAAAATTGCTTCCGCCACAAATTCTTCGAGGAGAAATGTCATTTTCCCCTCGAAAATGGGGTATTTTCCCTCTGAAACAGCCTATTTTTCTCTCGTAAACGCCAAGAAGTGCCTACAGTTCCCCTGTTATTTGACCGATAGAACGCATATGAGCTCAAGAAAGACCGTGAAAGGATCGACATTTCGCCGTATTCTCGAGGAGAAACTGAGAGATAAGAGCGATACGGCGGTTTTTCATGAGCGCGCCTCTATTGATCAGCCCGGTCACAATGCTAGCGGTCACGCCGGTCCTGTTGGAACAGTGGATCGGCTGTTTGGCTTGCGATACTTCCAATACCCAGGCAAAAATCAAGTCTACTCAACTGCAAGACAGCCGCGCCCTGCTGTAAAAAGTCAGAGGCCAACACCATATCAAATTAAGGTAGAACAGCTCTCCCAAGAGGCGAGACTGGCGCTCATGACACTAAATATAGAGATTGAACACGATACCGACCGAACTATAAGTCAGGCGGACATCCGTCGCGCCTTTCATCGCCTAGCTAGAAGATTTCACCCCGACATAGCGACGATGGACGTCTGGCAAGCTCAACGTGAGTCGTATTTGCTCGCGCAAGAGGCCTACGATATCGTCTGTCGAGAAATCACGCGGCTCAAGGGAAAAGCAGCCTAACCCCTTTGCCCCACTACTGCAGTTTTCTGTACTTGATTCGTTTTGGAATCAGGGTATCCACCCCTAAGCGGTTCTTGAGATCGGCTTCGTAATCGGAATAATTGCCAAAAAAGAAATTCACCCTCGAGTCTCCCTCGAAAGCGAGAATGTGCGTGCAAATCCGATCGAGAAACCATCGGTCGTGGCTGATCACGA
>DAIDJH010000182.1 GCA_027451425.1 Bdellovibrionales bacterium
GTTCTGATTTTCCGTTCTATTTGGGCGCGGCGTTCACAATTTGTGCACGGCAAGTGACGACATTTGGCCGCCTTTCAGCGCGGATGTCCATAAAATCGAATTAGCCGTTACTATACGCTTCAGCAAGCTGGCGGAGATTTTGCTTTAGACTCGAGCGTGGCACGTGCGTTGAGGTGGTACGTTAACTCAGTCACTTCTTAAGCTCTAGCGATGGGCACTTTCCCCCTCCCCCCTCGCGAAAGTCAAAAGGCACGCCGCAGTTGGCGTCCTTCCCGCTCATCGCTAGGGTTTAATGAAGTTCTTGCGCTGATTCGGATTTATGTAAATCAATGAAATGACCGTGACCTGCGGTTGCCATTATCTGTAAACGTAAAATCGCGTCCTCGGCTTCAAACCAGCGGTCGGCGTAGGATGTCGGGTTAGGCCCAAAATAGAAGGTGTTAAACTCAACAGGTTGAGTAAGCTCCGGCACATCTTCAACGGTTGCTTTTACGAGATCGAAAAGTTCTTGATCAAGGTGGGCCTCACTCGAAGTCGCCATGTCGGTCGGTTGACCGTCAGAGATAAACTCCACGGCATACGTATGGCTCGCGTTCAGCCCGATCAAATACTCGAGAGCATACATCGCGGATAGGTAGGGCGTGTCGCCGCCATGGCGCCTATTGGCCACGTAGTCGTCCAGTGCCGTTTTGATATCTAACGCTGAACCAAAAAAGCGGCGACCGCCCAAGCAGGTGGAACAAAACTCATAAAAGCGTACGCGATCTCTACCGAACTCGCCCAACGCATAGTTCACATGGGAGAAGCGCGCATATTCATTCACGATGTCTCGCACGGCACGTTCACGATAGCTGAATCGGGGATCATTGCCGCGAGCTTTTCGTGCGCCAATTGTTGAACCAGAATCGTCCATCATAAAAATTATGCGGTCGAAAAGGTCTTTTTGACCTCTTTCATTTTTGCCGGTTATTTGTACGTGCGTTTTCAGCGAGTGAAATGTGACCGGCTGTGTGCAGCTCATGCAATAAAACGTGAGGAGTAGTTCAAAGATTAAAAAA
This sequence comes from Bdellovibrionales bacterium, assembly GCA_027451425.1. GTDB lineage: Bacteria > Bdellovibrionota > Bdellovibrionia > Bdellovibrionales > UBA1609 > RBG-16-40-8. Next base: position 1,059 of record DAIDJH010000182.1, read on the forward strand.
AAGGGGTACATGAGACTTATGAAGTAGCAACGACAATGCCAGGGGCAACGGCTAGGAGGTGAAATTTTCTTGATAAAGATTTGTCAGGGCCTCAGAAAGCGATGGGTATAGAAATTTGAAGCCGTGATTTTGCAACTTCACGGGGCGTGCATTTTGACTATCGATCACAAGCGACGCACGCTCCCCTAGCGCGAGCCGAACGCCGAATTCTGGCGCGGGAAGTTGAAGGGGCTCTTTTAATATTTCAGAGTACAAGCGACTGAACGCGCGGTTCGTTACAGGCTCGGGCGCAACGAGATTAACGGGGCCGTGAATTTTGGTATTATCGAGCGTAAACAACACAGATTGAATCCAGTCCTGCAGATGTATCCAGCTTATGAAGGAGTCGCCCTTTCCGATCGGTCCGCCAAGGTGCAAGCGGTAAAGGCGCGCCATCTCTTGGAGAAATCCGCGGCCGTGAGCCAGAACGACGCCGGTTCGTAAATTCACAACGCGAACCTTGGGCGCCAGAGCGTTAGCCTCGCGCTCCCACGCCGCACAGACATCGGCTAAAAAACCCTCTCCCCGCGGCGATTCTTCGGTCAATATTTCAGATTTTCGGTTGCCATAAAATCCAACCGCTGACGCCGACAAAAATGTTTTTAGTTGAAGCGATGGCGCGAGATTATCCACAAGCTCCCGAGTCACGTGAACTCGAGACGAGTAAATCAGATCTTTGCGAGCTTTGGTCCATCGTTCAGCCATGATGGGCGCGCCTGCAAGATTAATAACAGCATCACACATGCGGACTGCAGTTAAATCGGCTTCGTGTTGAAGGGGCCATTGCACAACTTTATAGGTGTGTGTGCGCTGACCATACGCAGGTCGGCGGGTCAGCAATAGAATACTGTGCCGTTGAGCGATTAATTTTTCAATCAGTAAGGAACCGAGAAAACCCGTGCCGCCTAGAACAAGTATTTTCATACAAAAAAGCCGCCGTGCCTAGGCACGGCGGCTCCTATCTCGTTAGACTAAATAATTTGAATTAGTAACGACCGCCGCGACCGCCACCGAATCCACGGCCACCACCGCCGCCGCCAAAGCCGCGATTTTCTCGTGGTTCTTGCGGTTTTGCTTCAGAAATACGAACTTTACGTCCGTCGATTTCTTTGCCATCAAGTTGCGAAATGGCTTTTTGAGCCTCTTCGTCGGAGTTCATTTCTACGAAACCGAAGCCTTTTGAGCGGCCGGTTGCGCGATCAATTATCACGCGAGCGGACGCCACGGCGCCAGCACCTTCGAAGAAATTTTGTAAGACAGCATCGTCTGTTGAGTAGGGAAGATTCCCTACATAGAGCTTTTTACCCATTGATTAACCTCCTCCGGGTAACCTGGCACAAGAGAAGGTCACTTTTCTCACAATTATAGGAGCGGAACCAAAACTCTCTCGGAACAGGGACATTGAACATACACAACCGTGTAACATAGGTGCCAACAATTGAAAAGAAATTTTTGATCTTGAAAGGCCATCGATCCCTCGCCTGCTATAAATTACAGGCGACAACGCGTAATTGTTTGCAGACCTAAGTGCGGTTGAAATGACCGCTCCGGCATGATTCCAAAGGGTGTTAAAAAAATTTCAGCCGTCACGGCCACGCGCGCTTCAAATAAATGCCCGCCGATCACTGAGAAATCGGCACGGCCAAGGGCTGTATGAACGTGAACATATGGTGCGCCGTCGCGCAAACTGACATTGCCATTTAGCGCGAGCAGCTCAAAGTCTTCGTCGCGAAATGTTTTTCTAATGTAGTCCTTTTTGTGGAGCTCATAATAGCCAAGCTCGGCGTCTTTCAGTGCGCCGATTCCAGTTAGGACTCCGCCCTGAATTTTATGCTCGCGAGCGTACTCCGTCAGCGTTTGGACAACATGCTGGTCGCGGTCAAGCACAATTAAATGTTGCGAATCGTGTGAATGAGTAAACATATGCGAGGTAATGTAAATCAGTTTGTGGCGGACGGCCAGGTTTTTTCGATATGGATTGAGCCCCCGACCAGCACATTGATTTTAAGGGGAGCGTCTGAAATCGGCAAATTTACCGTGGGCGTTGAGTAATAAAATGTCACGCCACGTGCGGTAGTGATTTGCCAGCTGTACACGAGCGCGCCTTCGATTTCTTCATTTGGGATAATGACGCTCAAGTGTACATTGGGAGCGGCTATGGTGCTGACGATTCGGGCGTCGGGCAAAATCGTACCATAGCGCTTTATGCCGAGCATTTGCATCGCCGACGCAGGGGGCGCCGGTACCGTATTGTAAAATGCGGGGTTGAGCGGATGCTTTCGCCAATCGCAATGAATGTGGTTTGTGTAAATAAGAGTAAAACTTGCGTCATATTTTAAGCAAAGTTTTTGAAGAAGCGGGTAATTGAGCGATGGAGTTGTAAAGTCGACCGCGTCGCCATACATGTGGCGAGACCAGGGCACTCCGCCGACTTGCGAGTTGTGCGTGGGGCTCCGGTAGCCGCTTGTCACCCAAATTGGCCCGCCCAGATCGTTTCGAATATGTTGAAAAATACTGGCGACTTCAGGTGAAAAAATAGCGTACCGGTCGTGGCTGTAAACCATAAAATCGGCAATTGCAAAATTGTTGGAGAGGGGCCAACTTCCGCCAACATGCAAAAGATCGATCATTCGATTCGGAATTATATATTGTGCGCGTAAAGCTGGGTCGGGGAATAAATTGGGCGCTTGATATTTGTAATGCGCGGGGGTGGCGATTTCATTAAAGGGCACGGTCTGTAAACATCGCTCTGCATAGCAGGCGGAGTTTAGTCCAGCCTTCGGGGAGCGGGCTTCAGCCGATTTGTTTGACGGACCATTGTCCACGAAGCCCCGGTTGCAACCTGAAATGACAAATGCAACCACGATAAAAATCCAGACTTTTCGTGAACAAATCCGCATCCGTTTATTCTTGCTGATAGATGTTTGACTGAAAAGGCCAGTTTATCTAGTCTTTGGTCGTGAAAATTTTTGATCTCATAAAAAATCGCCGCACAATTCACTCGTTTTCTGATGCGCAGGTATCGGATGAGACTCTTCGCTGTGCGATCGAGTCCGCGATGCACGCGCCCAATCATCACCTCACATGGCCTTGGTTTTTTATTCGCGTTGAAGGTAAAAAGCGCGAACTGCTGGCCGATCTTCATGTGCGGTTAAAGTCGGTAAAATCGACAATGACTGAAGCGGCCGCGACCGCCGCGCGATGACCGGCGACAAAGCCGAGGCAATCGGGCACCGACCAGCCACAGAGTGACTCCATGTCCGGCAGGGGCGGCGCCGGCCAGCGCGCCTGCGCCACCGAGACAAAGTTCATGATGTTGTTGGCGC
>DAIDJH010000183.1 GCA_027451425.1 Bdellovibrionales bacterium
GACGCTCCACGCTGGTTGATCCCGCATTTGACTGGTTCGCCAAATATCGCCGCAGTGACTGGCAATCCGCGGGTAAAAAACAGAGGCACTCTTGTCGGCCGAATTCAGGTTGGCGAATTTTCGGTTTGCGTAGGGATCATTCGCCGCTATCACCAAGTTATCGGCAAACTCGGCACAATGTCGGGCGTGCTGATGGCCTTTAAGAAACGCTCGCTTCTTGAAATCGGCCTTCTCGATACCGATTGCATCACTGAGGATATCGCCGTGACCTGGAAGCTTCAACGCGCCGGCTGGGATGTTCGTTTTGAACCGCGAGCTCTTTGCGACGTTTTAATGCCTGACACAATCAAAGGCTTGTGGAAGCAAAGAGTTCGTTGGGCCAGCGGCGGCTTTGATACCATGCTTCGAAACATCGACATGGTTTTTTGGCCACGAGAATGGGCTCTTAAAGTTTTATTCCTCGAATATTTTCTCTCCACTTTTTGGACATTTCTGATACCCGCACTTTTTTTAATAGGCCTTTTTGTTCAGCACCATGGCTCCCCGCTCTTGTCTGATTGGTGCTCGCACCCGAGCTGGATTGTTTTTAGAACGGGCGCGCTCAGCGCCGTGATGTTTATCGCAGGCTTTTGGATTCACGAACGCTACGAAAAAGGCGTCAAACGCTTCGGGTATTGGGCGATTTGGTACCCCTTTATTTATTGGGTATTCAATGGCGCTGCGCTTTTAGTTGGAGTACCGAAAGTTCTTTTTGGCAAAAGAATTAAATTCAGCACATGGGCGAGCCCTGATCGAGGAGTTTTAAGTTATGAAGCCATGCGATTTAAAGAAGTTGCGACCAAATAAATATAGGCTTTTTGTTGAGCACAGCCTTACTGTTGCAATCTGGTCCGCCTGGATTTGGAGTGCCGTGCTTACAATTAAAAACTGGCAATTTTTGACTTCTGCTTTCTCAACTAGCCGGCCCGCCCTAGAACAAGTATTTTTTGGCTGCGGAGTTCTATTTGCCCTGCTCTGGATTCGCTACAAATTGGCGCTAGAATCAAAACGACACAGAACCTCAAATCATCAATACGACTCATCCGCCAAAGAAAAGTGTCTTAATTTATTTGGCTGGAGCGCGGAAGATCTCGCCCTGGCGCAAAATGCCCGTGTCTTCGACGTTCGAACTGCTGCCGACAGTTTGGAGTGCACGATCACGATTCGAGAAACCGCTCTCCACCGCGAAGAAGCCAAATCAATTACCGCAAAACACGGATAATCGTCGCCATTGATCTAGGTAATGTTTGACTACGCTCAATAGCATCTTACCCTACAAGCATGTCACTTCTTTCAAGCTTACTTCTTCTAATAGTTTCAGCGCGGATCATCGGCGAGATTTTCAAACGCTTTCATCAACCATCGATTTTAGGCGAAATTCTTGCCGGCATCGTCCTAGGCCCAAGCGTACTTAATATTGCACAACCCACTCAAGCGCTATCGGGAATTTCTGACCTCGCCATGTTTTTCATTATTTTGTCAGCCGGTCTTGAAATGGGGTTCAAAGAAGTCATGCGCTCTTTTCGCGGCAAAGGGCTCGTCATCGCCTTCATGAGTTTTTTTATTCCGCTTATCTGCGGTCTTTTGATCGGCGTTCTTTTCCGCTTTGATCTTATGCGCACGGTATTTCTTGGCCTTTGCATTTCAATCACGGCGCTACCCGTTTCTGTGCGTATACTGAAATCATTTAATCTTCTTGACCATTCGATCGGGCGCTATGCCATCGTCACATGCGTCGTCAATGACGTGCTCGCTCTTTTTACTTTGGGGATCGTTCTTAAACTTCCGAATGTGAAAAACTTGTCGCAATTTATGCATTATCTCGAAGGCTCGGTCATAAAGTTGGGGCTTCTCGCGCTTTTTATTTTGGCGGTGAATTTTATTCTCGAGAAAGCCGACAAGCTGGGCTGGCCCGTTAGATGGCTCCCCGAAAAACTTGTGGAATGGTTTGGCCAAGACGCACTTCTCGGAATGCTCATCGTATTCGTTTTACTTTTCGGTACAGTCAGCGAACTTCTCGGCTCGCATTTTATTATTGGCGCCTTTTTTGGCGCACTCCTCATAGACCGCAAACTATTTTTTGCAACTCGCTATAAAGAAATTGAACAAAGCCTGTCATCCATCAGCTCAGGATTTCTGGCGCCGATCTTTTTTGTGTTTATCGGTCTTGAGTGCAATTTTCACGCCCTTCCGGGAGCGTTTCTTGTAGTTGCCGTTATTGCGGTCTCGATTGTTTCAAAAATTTATGCCGGTTGGCTCGCCGGACGTTGGGTGGGTCTACCCGGCAAAGAACCCCTGGCTATCGGCATTATTGTGAACGGTCGCGGCGTAATGGAGCTCGTTGTGGCCGACATCGCCCTCCAACACGGGTTTATTAACGAGGGCCTGTTTTCACTACTCGTGCTTATGGGGGTTCTTGCCACGTTTTTGACCCCGATTTTGTTTCGCCAGATGGTTGCCCCGCACTTAAAGAAAACTGTTTACTTGGAGCCCTCTGCCAACTAAACCTTAATGCCAACCGCAATCAAAGCGCATCTTAAATAGCGCCAATTAACGGATATATTGTGCAAACCACAAAATCCATTTTATTTATTTCACCGGACTTTTTCAATTACCACGAACTTATCCGACAAGAGCTCACAAATCAGGGGCACACGGTTTATTTCGTTTCAGACCGGCCATCAAAAAAAGCGGTTGTTAAAATTTTGATACGAAAATTTCGCTTTCTTTTAGAATCGTACATACGGCGCCACTATGAAAAAGTATTTAACCAAATCCCCGCCGGCATTGACGAAGTTTTTATTATCAAGGGCGAAGCGTTAACCTCGACTGTCGTCAATCAAATGAGAGCTCGATTTCGCCGGGCACGTTTTCAAATTTATTTGTGGGATAGCTTGCAAAACAATCCCGCGGCCCTGCAGCTCACCCCACTTATGGATCGTGTTTTCACATTCGATTTTGACGATGTAACCGCTCACCGCGATTGGCGTTTCATTTCGAATTTTTACTCCTCAAACGATGTGACCCTGCCCGCAGCACCTATTCATTGGAACTTGACCTTTATCGGCACCGTTCACTCCGATCGGCTCAAGGTGCTTGCAAAAATTTCGAAGAATCTCGTCACTTCAATGCGGTTCTACCGTTTTGCATATTTTCAGACGCCGCTTCTGTATTACTTTCGTAAAATTTTTGATCCGGCATTTCGACACTTTCGACCAGACGAGATGGGGTTTAAGCCTCTTCTCGGAGATGACCGGCAAAAGGTGCTGTCATCTACGGTGGCCGTGCTCGACATTCATCATCCCAAACAAACGGGGACCTCGCACCGAGCGATTGAATGCCTGGCGATGGGGCTGAAGCTTGTCACAACCAATGATCGCTTTCGCGAATACCCGTTTTATGATGAACGCCTTGTCCAAATTATCGACAGAAATAATCCTGAAATCGATCCGATGTTCTTACGTTCTCGAGCGGATGTCCCCGTGCCCGCCGCAATTGCTGCGTGTGAACTCAAGAAGTGGCTTGCGACAATTTTTTCGGAATAATTATTCGACACGGCCAAGGGAAAACTAAAATAGCCCTTTGTACCGACTGACGCCCTCTTTCGGCTCGCCGTCGTACAATATGCCGCTTTGATCAAAAACAATACAACGATCGCATAGCCTCTCGACCTGGTCAGGACTATGAGTAACAAGCACAATTGTGCGGCCAGCTTTATGAAGTTCTCGAATTTTTTTTAGACATTTTTCTTGAAACCCGATGTCCCCGACCGCAAGAATTTCATCAAAAAGCAAAATGTCCGCGTCCAAGTGAACCGCGATTGAAAATCCAAGCCGCACGAGCATCCCGCTTGAATATTTTCTGACAGGGCGGCTGATGGCCTCGCCCAATTCTGAGAATTCGATAATAGAATCTAAATAGCGGTTGGTGTGGGCGCGCCCAAAACCAAGAATCGAACCATTGAGAAAAATATTCTCATAGCCCGAAAGCTCCGTCGCAAACCCCGCGCCCAATTCAAGAAGCGGCGCGATTCGACCGTTGGTGATGAGATCCCCTTTTGTCGGGTGATAAATACCCGATATTAACTTTAAAAGGGTGCTCTTGCCGGCACCGTTTCTCCCCATGATGCCGACAAAATCTCCCTGCGGAATACTAAATGAGATGTCACGTAAAACCGTGCGAGCCTCTTTATGCCCCCGATTGAAGCGAAGGCTCACAGCATCGGCCAAAACTGTTTTGATGGAGTCTGGCCGCTCGTGCCAAATCTTGAATGTCTTAGTTACATCTCTCAGCTCTATGGCGTTCACAACATCTCCACAATCGAATCACGCAAACGATTGAGGGCGAATTTCGATAAGATCATCAACCCTAAAACCCAAA
>DAIDJH010000184.1 GCA_027451425.1 Bdellovibrionales bacterium
GCCGCCTGAAGCAACTCGACGATCGTGAGGTGCGTTTAAAGGCGCATGAGACGCAACTCCTCGATCTTGAAAAAGCCTCGAACACTCAAATTCATGAGTTGCGGGCGAAACTCGAGCAAGTGGCGCAATTGACAAGCGACCAGGCGCGCGATGAATTGCGACGAGCCTTGCAAGATGAGGTTCGGCACGACATAGCTCCTCAACTTGCCAAAATTGAAGATGAAGCCCGGCGCGAGGCTGAACAAAAAGCGAAGCGCATATTGTCGGTGGCGCTGTCTCGTTACGCCAATGAGGTGGCGACCGAGCGATCGGTCACGACTATTCCGCTAAAGGGCGAAGAGATGAAAGGTAAAATTATTGGCCGTGAAGGGCGCAATATTCGAGCGCTAGAAGCGGCATGCGGTGTGGATTTGATTGTTGATGAAACCCCCGAAGCAGTTGTCATTTCGAGCTTTGACCCTGTTCGCCGTGAAATTGCCAAATTATCGCTTGAAAAATTAATGGAAGACGGCCGCGTTCACCCCGCGCGCATCGAAGAAGTGGTAGATCGAGTGAAAAGCGATTTGCTTGAAAAAGTGAAGCAAGACGGTGAAAAGGCGGCCTTTGATTTGGGATTATCGGGAATGCATGCGAGTCTTTTGAGTCTCGTAGGCAGTATGAAATATCGAATGGTTGGGGCACAAAACCTTTACGATCACTCGCGCGAAGTCGCATTTTTGGCCGGCGTGATGGCGGCGGAACTCGGCGAAGATGAGGCCGCCGCAAGACGGGCGGGGCTCCTCCACGATATTGGGCAAGCGATCGATCATACTGTCGAGGGCAGTGTTTGGCAGGTCGGCGCTGACTACTGCCGCCGTTACGGCGAAAAGGATTTGGTTGTCAATGCGATTCGCTCTCAAGGTCTGCGCGAAGAAGAACGCAGTCTTCTCGGGCACATCGTGTTTGCCGCGAATTCGTTTTCAGAATCGCGACCGGGTGCAAACCGACAAATGATTCAGAATTTTGTGCGAAGACTTGAAGATTTAGAATCTGTCGCGAACTCCTTTGACGGGGTGGTTCGTACGTATGCGCTACAGTCGGGTAAAGAAGTGCGCGTACTGGTCGAGAGCGCGAAAATCACCGATGACCAAGCCAGCATGTTGAGTAAAGACATCGCTCGCAAAATTGAGCGGGAGTTGAGTTATCCTGGGCAGATCAAGGTGTCGGTGATTCGCGAAACCCGCATGGTGGAGCACGCCCGTTAATGAGTTTTTCTATGTCGGCAGAAGAACAGCTTCGCGAGTTAAAAAAGGGCACGGTAGATTTAATCTCCGAGTCCGAGCTTGTTGCGAAGTTGAAAGAGTCCAGCGCAAAAAACAAACCATTGCGAATCAAAGCGGGGTTTGATCCGTCACGACCCGATCTGCATTTGGGTCACACGGTGCTACTTAATAAAATGCGGCAATTCCAACGGCTCGGGCATCAAGTCATTTTTTTAATTGGCGATTTTACGGCGATGATTGGTGACCCATCAGGTAAGAATCAAACTCGGCCGGCGCTCAGCGAAGAGGAGTGCGTTGAAAATGCAAAAACCTATGCGCGGCAGGTGAACAAAGTGTTGGATCCGGCGAAGACGGAAGTCGCTTACAATTCAGCATGGTTTAAAAAAATGTCGACGGCGGAATTCATTCGCCTGTCGTCGCAATATACAGTGGCGCGTATGCTCGAGCGGGATGATTTCGCCAATCGTTTTCGCGAACGCACGCCGATTTCGATCCATGAGTTTTTGTATCCACTTGTACAAGGTTATGATTCGGTCGCATTGCGCGCCGATGTTGAATTGGGCGGAACCGACCAGAGGTTCAACTTGCTAGTGGGGCGCGAGATTCAAAAATCGTATGGAGTGCCACAGCAGTGTGTGCTCACGGTCCCGATCCTCGAAGGGCTCGATGGCGTACAAAAAATGTCGAAGAGTCTCAATAATTACATAGCGGTCGAAGATTCGCCGAAAGAAATGTTCGGTAAAACGATGAGGGTCAGCGATGAGTTGATGATTCGGTACTATGAACTTCTAACCGATATCACGACAGATGAACTTTCGGCTTTGAAGCGGGATTTGGCGAGTGGGAAAAAGCACCCGCGCGATGTGAAAGTTCAACTTGCGAAAACGTTGGTGACGCGTTTTCATTCAGCGGCTGACGCCGATCGCGCCGAAGAAGAATTTCGCCGCGTGTTCTCGGGGGGCGGTTTGCCTGACGAGATACCGGTGGTTGAGTTGAGCGCAAAAGAGCTTTCGGCAACCATCGACGCCTGCGAACTTCTTGTGCGGCTAAACTTGGCGTCGTCGAAGGGCGAGGCGCGTCGCTCCGTCGAAGGGCGAGCGGTTGAGATCAATGGCGAGCGGGTGACCGATTCGAAAATGCAAGTGCCGCTAAACGTAGGCGGCGAGTTTATTGTTCGATCCGGCAAGAAAAAGTTCGCGAAGGTGCGCGTGCGATGATGGATTTGAGGCAACAATGAAAGTAAAATTTGTTCCGCAAAATCAGGAATTTGAAATTCGTCCGGGGCAAACTGTGCTCGAACTCGCGCACGAAAAAGGCGTTTATATAAAATCAATTTGTAATGGTTTGCCATCGTGTGCGGAATGTCGCGTGCGATTGATTGAGGGAGAGGCGAACGTATTGCCTCCATCGGTGAAGGAGCTGAATCTTATTGGCACGGGTTACTTCATCGACCAGCGGCGACTAGCGTGCCAACTTGTCTGCTTCGGAGATGTGACTGTTGATCTCAGCGAACAGCTTGAAAAAGAAAAGCAGGGTCCGCGACGGTTATTGGGCAATCGAAAAATGGAGGCCTCAAACGCCGTGAGTGGCAATCTCATTGAGCAAGATGATGAGCTCAAACAGTTGCTCGCCGCTAACAAATCTCCGGTGATAAATAAGCCGTCGTCACAACCGCATGCTCGCCCGACTAGCCGAGGATCGTCGCATTCGTTTCGCTATCGACCAAATGAGGGGAAGAAGAAGTGAAACGTGCGCTGATCGCGGCGGCGATTTTGGGGCTCGTCGGTTGCACAACTTCGCAATCGCAGCCTAGCGAAACGCAAGCTCAATTTCGCACTAGTATCATCCAAACGACATTTCACCCCGGTGAGTTGACCTCCCTTTGTAATCAGGCACTGTTGCAATTCTCATCGGCCATGGGACTCACCGCTCAAAGCTCGAATAAAGTGGCGAATGCCTTTGATTTTGACGGTGTGTGGTCGGATTTTAACGACGCGGTACAACCGTTGGTGTTTATGGGGTATGTGTCGCCGGACGAGGAGACTCGCTCTGAAGCCAGTCAATGCGAAGCGAAGACCAACAAAGCGCTGGCGGATATTTTCACCCATCGCCGTCTCTATAAAATTATAGAAACAACGACCGTGCAGAACGATGACGGTGAACGGTTGGTGCTTGAACTTAGACGGCAATTTGAGAAAAATGGCATGACGTTAAGCGAGCAAAAGCTCAAAAAATTTCGTGCGCTTCAAGCCGAGCTGGCTGATCTCGAAGCGCAATACATGAAGAACTACAACGACGACACATCAAGCGTGCAATTTACAGCTGCGGATTTGACTGGCGTCAGCAACACTTTTCTAAAGAGCTTGAAGCAAACCGTGGCGGCGCCTGTCGGAGCCACGAATAATAGCGTTCCGTACTACATCGTGACGACAAAAGTGACGGACGTGATGGAAGTCCTTAAAAATGCGGCATTGGCGCAAACTCGACAGAGAATGCTTTTCGCATTTGAAAATCGTGCGAGTGCGACCAATAGCGCGATTTTAGCTAAGGCTGTTGTCGTTCGCGAACAGATCGCCAAACTTCTTGGTTTTAAAAATTGGGCGGATTATCGCATCAAGGGCAACATGGCGAAGAATTCGAAAAATGTCATGAAAATGCTCAATGATCTAAAGTCGAAACTGGCCAGTCGCTACGCCAAAGAGCGCGATGAACTTCTGCAAGCAAAACAACAAATGATCGATGCCAATGCGACTCAACTTGACCCGTGGGACATTCGTTATTTGGCCTACCAAATTCAAAAGCGTGATTATCAGCTCGACGACGATGTGTTGCGCCAATATTTCCCAGAAAATCAGGTGCTCGCGGGGATGTTCTCAATATATTCAACTTTGCTCGGCGTTCATTTTCGAAAAGTGAAAGGTGCAAGCGTTTGGTCGTCGCCGGACGTTCAATTGTACGCGGTTATCGACAATGCGCGAAATCGAGTGATCTCCTATTTCTACACCGACTTTGTGCCTCGACCTGGTAAGTATGGTCATGCGGCGTCGTTCCCGCTCATACTGGGGCGGCAGACAAAGAATGGATATTCGCAACCGGTGTCCGCGCTTGTCGCAAATTTCAGTCCGGCGATAAAAGATCAACCGGCACTGT
>DAIDJH010000185.1 GCA_027451425.1 Bdellovibrionales bacterium
CGAAGCCAGGTACTCTATCCAGCTGAGCTACGGACGCACACTTGAATTTAACTTTGAACATTACTTCGAATGTCGCGCAGTTACAACAGTATGGATGTTCCCGCGCACGGTGAAATCGCCTTTTACTTCAATTTCATAAGGGTCGAGAAGCCCCAGGAGGTCATCCAATATCTGATTTGTGACATCCTCGTGAAAAACCTTTCGGTTGCGGTATCCATTTATGTACAATTTCAATGACTTAAGCTCCACACACCAGCGATCCGGTACGTAGCGAATATAAATTGTAGCAAAGTCAGGGAAGCCCGACCGCGGACAAACACACGTAAACTCTGGACATGTAAACGCTATTTCGTAGCGACGAGCCTTGGTGCGATTCTCAAACCGCTCCAAACGATTTTCAGCAATCGCGCGCTCCCCGTAGAGCGTGCGCATTTTCTTTAATTCAGATTTCTTCAAACTCAAGGCCACTAACCTTTTGCTAATAACTTGACTGTCTAACATTATGGGCTAACGTTGGGAAGAAATATGCAAACAAAATCCTTACAATTACTTGTTGTTGTACTGGTCGTGGGCCTCTCGGTTCTCTTTTTATTTGGATGCGCCCACAGCAATATCGCAAATGGCCCATGCCAAGAGCTTGACTGGTATGAAATTGGCCGTGCCGACGGGGCAAAGGGGCTAAGCACGAGCACTCTCCGCCAGATCAAGCCCGTATGCCCGGCAACAGATGAGTCACTGGCCGAGGCGCTTTATCAAAACGGCTATGATGGAGCCATCTCAAGTTACTGCACCTACCGCCAAGGTTTTCAAGCGGGATTAGCCGGTCAGCCCGTCAAAGTTGATCGCTGCCCACCGCTTTTGCGCGACGACTTCACACATGGCCTTACCAGTGGACAACGTTTTGCCGAACTTCAAAAAAATAGAAAAACTATCGCGTCACGGCTGCAATCTCTCAATCAATCACTCCATAACAGAGCGTTGGCTCTTCCACGCCGAGCGATTTTGCATGGCCAAAAGCTGAAGCTTGAAGAAAAAATCAAAGCCGTTCAGCGCGAGATCGCTTCGATCCAAAAAGAGCGCTCACTGAATTGATCCATCAAAAATATTTTTCGGCGGCGGTCAATGTGCGCAAATAGTACTGCGCGCGCAAACTCACCTTTTCATCAGCTGACAAATCGCCACTTGAACCACGCGCCAAACGCTGGCGATGGATAGTTTGAAATGTAAGAGCGGCCGCCATCGAAATATTAAAGCTTTGCGCAAAACCACGCATCGGCAATATGAAACATTTATCCACGTGTGCGCGGGCCACTTCCGTAATCCCGTCGTGTTCATTACCGAAAATCACGGCGGACTTCTCGCAAAAATCAATGTCGTCGATAGTGGCGCTCGCACTCAAATCCGTGGCGTATATTTTGTAACCGGCACCGCGAAGTTCACGCAGACACTCTTCAGTCGAAATGTGGCGGTAAATATCGAGCCACTTCTCACTGCCGCGTGAAATACGATCCGACATTTTATATCTAGCACCCGGTCGTTCGATAATATGAAAAGGTAAAAAGCCAAAACTCTCCGCTGAACGCATGACGGCTGAAATATTGCCAATGTCATACAAATGTTCGACCACCGTCGCCACATGAAACGTTCGTTGCTCGATCACTTTGTCGATGCGCAATTTGCGCTCATCCGTCATGTGCGGAGCGAGTTTTGCGACAATTTCATCCGCCGAAACAATCCGCCCGGCCACATTAATATGTGAGTCACGCGCAATACGCCATTTTGCCAAAGCGCCGAGTTCAGTAGAGCGGGAATTTTCGGCGTTCATTCTTTTAAAAATGCGCCGATATTGTCGAGCTGAAAAGACGGCAACGCAAAAGCCGCGCGATGAATGTCGGCATTATAATAGCGAAATTTAAGATTTGCCTCGCGCATCCGCTCTTCTGAAAAATCACGAAGAGGATGCCACTTCTTCGAGGCAAAACTAAATGACCAAAGACCGCCTGGATACGTCAGATTCGTAAAATTCAAATAGCGCACAATCGGAAATAACTCCGCCAAGATCTGAACCATCGTGTGTTGCGTTTTGGCATTGTAATACGGCGATTCGCCTTGGCTCACCACAATCCCGTCATCGGCAAGATGCGTGTATACGTCGCGATAAAACTCGCGGCCAAAAAGCGGGGTCGCCGGCCCGATTGGGTCGGTCGAATCGACAATCACGACATCATACTCGTTTTTTGTCTCGCGAATGAATTTAACCCCGTCGTCAATATGCAATGAAAACCGTGGGGCCGGAGTTGACAATGCCTCGGCCGTAACCGGCAAAAATTCACGGCAAGCTTCGACGACACAACCGTCGATCTCCACCATATCGCATTGTTCAACTTTATTGTGGCGCAAAACTTCGCGAGCTGTGCCGCCATCGCCGCCACCAATAATTAAAACACGGCGAGGGTTTGGATGAGTCAACAGCACCGGATGAACAATCATATCGTGATAAACAAATTCGTCGCGCTCCGACACCATGACGAGATCATCATTGAGGAGCATTCGCCCGTGGCCTTTGGTTTGCACCACCTCCACCTTTTGAAAGGGGCTTCGTTTTGAATAAAGAACACGGTCGATTTCGTATCGTACCGAAAAAAAATTGTCGTTTCGTTCTTCTACAAACTTACTCATTTGACGTTTTCACCGTATGTTTCTGTGCCCTCGGACCGTTCAAGCTGGAGCGCCCAGGCCGGTGCCTCCGCCGCATTCACTTCAGAGTGGTGCGAGTAGTGCACATTGAAACCGCAGCCTAGCCTTTCGCGAACCGCTCCCCGTAAAACGTATCCGTTCACATTCACGGTTTCGCGTTCGGCAACGGCGTCGAAATATACAACATCGAAAGATCGTGGTTGAAAAACTTCGAGCACGGACTTGATCGTCAACTCGATATCGCGACGAGAGTTCACGTTTGTCTCGAAACTAACGTAAGGGCTCTCGTCCTGTGGAGTCACATGTACCGTGTAATACCTTGCGCCGTTCAAGGCGTTTAAAGAATAGCCGATCGGCGAAAAGGCGTGATCGTCGACTTTATAACCGGAGAATAGTTTATCAAGCCCCGTTTGCGTGCGGATCCACTCCGCCGTCTGATTGGGCTCGTTGAAAACCTCACGCACGCGCCCACGCAAACCGTACATCAAAATTTCAAGGGTGGTATCCGTTTTTCTCGGCTGATACTCTCGGCAAGAATGAAATAAAAATAAATGATGTTCATCAGCGTGCCCCAAACGATAGCCGCGCCCAGAAATGACTCGATTCAACTTTCTCGCATCCGAAAAAAAATCCGTCTTTTGCATTTGCGGAAAATATTCATTTTTACGTTCATAAAAAAGCGCGGCAATTTCATCTTCACGCAAATATTCGCAGGCCTTGAGCGCCGCTTCGTCGAGCGTCGTCGTCCCGCAAGTGATCATCGCGAATCGATCATGCCAGATGAATAGAGACGACTCAGAAAGTAAGTAGGCCCTCGCATGCGAACTCTCGATCTTCGATAATGCGCGAGTGCCCGCCGCTTGAATCAATTCGAGCCAACGCGATTCAGGCCAGGAGAGCAGGTTCACTGGCTCACGGACCACGAGCTCTAATTTTTTTTCACTCCCCTCGAAAATCATAAGAGCGCATCGTCCATTCGCCCCAGATCATTGGTGATATTTTTCTGGTGGGCTTCGAGTGTGCCTCCGCCGATTTCTAACAGTTTTGAGTCCCTCCACAATCGTTCGACAACGTATTCACCGACATAACCGTAACCGCCGAGAACCTGAATCGCGCGATCAGCGACATTTTTTGCCATGGTGGAGGCGACAATCTTCACACCATCCGTGTCAAGCCGGTTGCCGGCGCGATCAAGACGCATCGTCCGCGCCGTATTGTACACGTAAGTCCGCGCTGCCATATATTCAGCGTAACTCTCGCCAATATATTTTTGAATTTGACCAAAGTGCGAAAGAACGTGACCGAAAGCTTCGCGCTCACGCGCATACTTGTTCATAATCTGCAGGGCACGCTTAGCAATTCCTAAACTCATTGCCGCAAGCCCCATTCTTTCGATTTCAAGGTTCTTCATCATGTGGAGTAGCGAATCCCCTTCGCTCCCCACAAGCGCCGACGCCGGCACACGACAATCGACAAAAACCAGCTCGGCGGTATTCGACGCGCGCATACCGGTTTTGTCTTTTATTTTTTGGCCGACTGAATACCCGGAGTGAGATCGCTCCACTAGAAACGTCGAAATGAGTGGCCGGCCGTTCTTCTCGCCCGTTCGCGCATACAGCAAACAACAGTCAGCGGGAGTACGTTCATCATCTATGGCACCGTTTGTGATCCACATCT
>DAIDJH010000186.1 GCA_027451425.1 Bdellovibrionales bacterium
TGCTGATCTATGCCAAATCTCACGACGGCCAGATTAGCGCCAACATCACGGACTTTTATAAGCTTCATGGTGAATTGCCATTTGTTGCGGGCACATTTTTTAGCACGCAAACGCTATTGTTTTTTGCGTTTTCACTCGCTTTTGCAATTAAGGTTCCCCTATTTCCGTTTCATACTTGGCTACCCGATGCGCACGTTGAGGCGCCAACGCCGGGATCCGTTATTCTGGCAGGGGTTCTTCTCAAGATGGGAACGTATGGCTTCTTGAGGTTTTCGTTGCCAATTTTTCCCGAAGCTGCTGAGCATTGGGCGTGGGTTTTCTTTTTGATTGGCGCCTTCGGTATTGTATACGGCGCGCTTGTCGCCATGGTCCAGCCGGACATGAAGAAGCTTGTCGCCTACTCCTCGGTCTCGCACATGGGATACGTGATTATTG
The DNA here is from genome assembly GCA_027451425.1 of Bdellovibrionales bacterium. Classification (GTDB taxonomy): domain Bacteria; phylum Bdellovibrionota; class Bdellovibrionia; order Bdellovibrionales; family UBA1609; genus RBG-16-40-8. The sequence goes on from DAIDJH010000186.1 coordinate 436, forward strand.
GGCTTTTTGCCATGAACCCGCAGGGCATAACCGGGGCCCTCTATCAAATGCTCAACCACGGCGTGAGTACGGGGGCTTTATTCCTTCTCGTGGGGATGATTTATGAGCGAACACATTCGCGAGAAATAAAAAACTATGGCGGGCTAGCCACAGCGGCGCCGCTTTTTACAATTGCGTTTTTAATTGTCACGATGTCGAGTATTGCGGTGCCGATGACAAACGGCTTTGTCGGAGAGTTTTTAATTTTACTTGGCACATTTGAGGCCAACAAATTTGTCGCGGCATTTTCAGTTTTGGGAGTGATTTTTGGCGCCTCATATATGCTGTGGATGGTGAAAAAAGTTTTTTTTGGCAAGCCGCAAGGGGTTGTGGTTGAGGCGCACGAACGCGGACTTGACCTTCTCCCGCGCGAGATCGCTATTTTGATTCCGCTTGTGATTTTAATTTTCTGGATGGGACTTTTCCCCAACACATTTCTTCGCTATTCCGAGGCGAGTGTTGCGAATTTAGTTCAACATCATGGGCAGTACGAGGTTATGAGATGACGTCGGCATTCCAGATTCCAATTGAAGATTTCATCTGCATTAGTCCGATTCTGTTTTTGTTTTTTGGCAGCCTCATCCCGCTGACGATTAAAGTTTTGCGGGGCAATCGTGAGCCCAACCCGACGCTGTCATTAGGGTTCGCATTGTTTGGCGTGATCGCTGCACTTGGGGTCTCGTGCAGCCTGTTCCCAAAGCTTACGCCTTATTATGCGTTTTCAAATGCGCTGGTTTTTGATGGAGTGTCTTTTTTCTCGGCTATTTTGATATGTGTTGTAACAACTGTTGCCGCAATAACGGCAAAAGAAAATAGCGCAACCACCGGCCCACAGTTCACGGAATTCTTGTTTTTGCTTCTTAATTCCGCAGTCGGCATGATGCTTGTGGCTTGGTCGAATGACCTGATTGTTACGTTTATTGCAATTGAAATCATGTCGTTGTGTTTGTACTTGCTGATCGCCCTGAGCCACGAAGAACGACTTTCAAAAGAGGCGGCGTTTAAGTATTTTGTGCTTGGCAGTTTTGCCTCAGCTATTTTTCTATATGGAATCGCATTTATATATGGTTTATCGGGCTCGACTTATATCAATATTGTCGCGCAATTCACGGCGGCGCTCGCCCACCAAAATGGACTTTTTCTCGTTGGGATTGCGCTGACATTTGTTGGGTTTTGTTTCAAAGTTGCCATCGTGCCGTTTCACGCATGGGCCCCGGACGTTTATGAGGGGGCGCCAACTCCGGTGACAGGATTTATGGCGACCGGGGTGAAGGCTGTCGTTTTCGTGGCATTTTTGCGGTTCATTCATCTTGATTTTCTTTCGATGGATAAAACGGGCCAGCTCTTACCGATTATTGAATGGCTTGCAGTTTTAACGATGACGGTTGGGAATATTGCCGCCATTTTGCAATCCAGCTTGAAGCGCATGCTTGCTTACTCGAGCATCGCGCACAGTGGCTATGTCATGATCGGCCTCATCGCCGCTGGACTTGGGGCACACGGGCGGAGCGGCAACGAGGCCGTCGTGTACTACGTGTTTGCGTATACCATCATGACGTTGGGGGCGTTCGGCGTGTTAGCCCTATTTGAAAAAAGCGAAAGTGACCTGTCACAAATTGATGATATTAAAGGTTTGAGCCGACGAAATCCCATTACGGCAGTTATGCTCATGCTATTTCTGCTCTCGCTTGCAGGGATCCCGCCAACAATAGGCTTTTTTGCAAAACTTTTTGTGTTTAAAGCGGCCATTACGCAGGGGCTTTACTGGCTAGCGATTTGGGGAGCGATTAACGCCGTCATCGCAGCCTATTATTATTTGCGACCTGTCGTGTATATGTTCATGCGAGATGAAGAGGGCATTGAGGTTGCAACGCCACATCGGCTCACCTGGGTTGTTACGGCAATCATGGCTGTCCTAACGGTTATGCTCGGGCTAGCAACTGAGCCGGTTTACGAAGCCGTAAAACTTGCCGCGCGCTCCCTTTTCTAGGGCGCGATTGTTAAATCGTATATTTTCGTAACGAGGTCATGGCGGCACGAAAGCCCGCCCGCACAGTCTTGGCCAATATTTCAGGATTTAGACTGAAGTGGTCGGCAAAAAACATTTCATAATCTTGTGGTGCGGGATGGATATATAGGTATTCCGCGTCGGGTTTAAAGTTCGTTTTAGACACAAGAATTTCGAGAAGCTTTTCGCGATGCTCGTTTGGGAGATTCGCTTCCTTTAGATAGCCATCGACTGTGCCGATCAAATTTTTAATCATCTTCTGCGTTCGGATATGGTTGATAATCTTTTGTTGAACGACCTGATAAAGGGCTTGATTGAATATGGCCGGCATACCGTATTCGTGTAGCGATCCGATCTCTTTATTAAAGTGATAGGGTTGGATGGAGTATGAAGCGACAATCAGATCTGCCCCGTGATCGGCGGCGACGTGGGTTGAGAGTGTGTCGCGAATTTCTCCGTCAAAATACCAGTGTTCTCGACCGCGATCGTCTTGAATCGGGTACGGAGCAAAAAACGGCGGGAGTGCGGCTGATGCGGCGACGGCCTGGCTGACTGTAGCAAAGTGCGCGTACTTGATTTGCTCGTCCTTTGTCGTTTCATTGAAGTCACCGAACACGACTTTTCTTGAGTGATTGAGTTGAGTCGCGACAACATAGAGTTTCACGCCGAGTGATTTGAAGGTGTTCTCTGGGTGAGCATTTTCGCGCAGGTATTTTTCAAGATTTGATGTTGAGAAAATGCCGTTCACTTTAAATCCGCGCTTTAATAGAACTTCGATGCCGCCGCTGATGACCGGAGTCTTTTTAAAAAACCCGGAGAAAATACGCGTTGGGTGTCCGGCATGAACATTCAAAGAAAATAAATCACGGTAGCCGATTGGGCGCAAAAAACTCGGGCTCGGGTCACGGCGCTTATTGCGCTTCGGAGTTACCCCGTGACCAGCTCCTTGCATAAAGGCGTCAACGATGGAGTCAATGTCGTAGCCGGCAGCAAGAAAGGTGGCTATGACAGAGCCCGCACTTGAGCCCACATAAGTTTTAAATGTGAGTTCATTGCCAGAGTAAACATTTGTTACATGTTCATGGCTCCCGCCGGCGAAGCGAAAACCGAGCTCGCGCAGACCAATACACACGCCGATATGAAACGCCGCCGCCTTTACGCCGCCGCCACTTAAAACCAAAGCAACCCGCTTTTTTTCACGTAACCGCATAAACAAAATTCTCTGACTAGTCATTTGGCTAGTCAAATCATAGCGAGGCATGCTTTACATTGTCTTTAACTGTGCTACATTTTGAGTAGTCAAACAGTACGAGGGGTGTGAAGTTGTTGCTGAAAGGGTATTTGCCGTTAAATGAATACTCAGCGAAGTTTCGAATTAGTCTATCGACGCTTCGCAGGAGAATCCGCGCGGGTGAAATTGAATATCGCTTTGAGAGTGGAAAATATTGGCTTGCTGAACGGCCGCCGACAAAGTACGGGCATATTATGGGTCAGCAAAAGGTAGAACCGACAGCTATCATACAATCAGCGCCTACAACGGCGCAATCAGCGGATAACCTTCTCGATTCCGCTCAAAAGATGATGCAGGAATTAAAAAGCGCATATGTTTCTGTGCTTCACGAAAAAGAGAACCAAATCACTGAACTCAAAGAAGAGGTCAGCGACCTTAAAACACTTGTTACAATACTTGAGGCCGAGAACGAACGGCTTCGCGCGCTTTAAGCCGCCGAGGCCGCGCGCGGAATTTTTGTCTTTTTGCCAAGCCTTGCCCCCATGGCCTTACGATCAGCTTTGCGGTCGAAGGCAACGGCCAAAACCTCATCGACATTTTCGACAAAAATAAACTTCATTTTTTCTTTAAAT
>DAIDJH010000187.1 GCA_027451425.1 Bdellovibrionales bacterium
GGCTACCGTTTCGGTTCATAGCCACCTATATGCTTAAAAAAGGTTGGATCACGAATGAATCCATCAGTGCCCAGCGGCGCTTTTTAAGCGCCCACCCCGAATTGCAAGAACAAATATATTCCACCTGTCCAGCTTACGTCTTTTACCAACTATCCAATACCCCGCCTGTCGGCTGCGAGGGCGTGGTCCTGACTGACAATCGCTCACTTGCAACCGATCTTTCGTATTATAAATTCAAAGGCGGTCTTTCATTTGTTTCAAGTAGCCGCCCGGTCGACAAAGCCGTGAGTTATAACGATGACGCTCGCCCATTCAAAGCGTTTTCGCGATTTTACCTCGACCAAGATACCGGCGGAGCCATTCGCGGCAAAGCGCGCGCCGATTTGTATTTTGGCGAAGGTTCTTACGCCGAATATGTTTCCTACAACGAAGACGAGCGCGGCGACATCTATTTTTTAATGCTCAAGTGAGCGGCCCATAAATATAAGATGTTTATTGTTGAACGTACGCTCCGCAATCGTTTGAAATCGATTGCGTGAATAAAAGTCGATATTTCGCTCACCGGCAGCCGTTACGATATGCACGCCTGGCACGCCGATTTTTTTTAAGTACCCGACGTATTTCGTCACAAGATGTTCGCCAATACCGCGCCCGCGCGCACTGGGGTGAACATTGATATGAAAATGCGCCGGATATGCCGTGAAAAGATCTTCGAATAACGAGTAGCTTTGGATTCGCTGATGAAGTGTCCGGAGTGCTGCATGGCTATCGCTACAACCCGACAGATAACCGAGCGTTTGGGCGCCGTCGCAGGCAAAGAACAGTTCATGCGCGCAGTTTTCGATGTAATACGCCGTCCATCTCTGCCAAAACTCTTCGCGCTTTTCTTCATTTGCAAATGAAATTGACGAGGCTGCCGAAAGAAAAAAAATGTCTTTCATCGCCGCGAGGCGAGCGCCTGCATCCCTCGTATCAACCAACGTTTCAAATTGCATGAACTTGCAATGAGGGCTTTGGTCCTGGACGAAATACAATAGGTTGATACCCAGCACGTCGGAGAGCATCCAACAGATAAGGGAGCATGATTACCGTTTGCGGATGAATTTCGTGCATGAGAATGATCCCTCTTTGCACCTGATTCACTTGCGTCAACGCATTTTGATATAGTTTCTCCGGATCTTTAATTTTCCAGTCTAACGTGTCGATATTCCACCAAAATGAAATCCGGCTGAAATGCGCAAGATAGGCGCGAAGAGTGGGAGTGGCCGCACCGTACGGGAATCTAAAAAACGGCGTATAAACATGCAAAAGTCGCATGGCTTCGTCGAACGCCTCTTCAATTTGTTTTTCACCCTGCTCCGGCGTCATTCGCTGCAAATCCGGATGAGACCACGTGTGGGTTCCAATCACGTTACCCGCCTCGTATTCTCGAATCGTAGTGGTGGGATACATGGCCATGTTTTGCCCAACCTGAAAAAAGTTGGCATGCACGTTTTGCGCTTTAAGTATGCGCACGATTTGCGGGCCAAAAACCGGATGTGGACCATCGTCAAACGTCAAGGCCACTTGACAGTGAGGCAAGTAGGTACCCGTGATCGCGCGCGCCTGATCGATTGTCACATAAGTCGGAATTTCAGGCCCAAATGTCGGCGAAACTCGATTCGAGCACTTTCTTAAGTTTTGGCGCGCAATCGCCAGATAGGTCGAACTCAAAGTCCGCCGTTTGGAATTGAGGTAGTCCGTAATTTTCTGCACGAGCGCCGGCCTGCAGGACTCGATCCCCTTCGAACGCAAAGAGTGAATCTCTTCGAAGAAGACCATCAGCCTCTCGGGGCTCATTTGCTCAAGCATGGCACAGCGGTCCGGTTCGCTCACCGCTTGCGAAAAAACCTCTGCTTTAAAATTATCCTCAGCCCAATCATGGACCAGGCGTTCATTCGAATTATTTGGAGTCGAGTGGATTCCGTCTACCGTCGCGCGTGCCCAGCCAGCCGCGCTAAAGATTAAGACCGCTAAAAATTTGAAAGCAAACCGATTCCCCACCAAGCCCCCCTGTACACTTCAGTGCATGTCGAATGGAATTTTGATGGAAATCTCGATCAAACGTCCGATTGCGCGAACAAAAATCGCAATTTTTATACAATTTGCCATTTTTTTAGCTGGAAGATCTGCATGGTTGAGAAGATTTTTCGCAAAAGCTATAGAATGAGCTTTCGGAGTTCACTTTGCGAATACACATAATCAGCATAGATCATAGTGTTCATGACATTGCGGTGCCCCAACGCCACTTGGACGAGCCGAATATCCTTGGTCTTTTTATAGAGCTGAATCGCAAAAGTGTGCCGCAACGAATGGAGTTTTTTGGGGACCGGTCTATAAAGCTCCCATATTTGCCGCAAACGATTGTAGGTAATAGGGAACAGTCGATCGTCGATCACTTTTCCGCTCTGCCGAATCGGCATCGACTCGACATAATTCACCAATTTACGAAATAGCGCGGCGTGGAGCGGAATTTCACGATCGTTACTGCCTTTAATCCCCTGAATGAAAATGGAATTTTCATATTGATTCAAATTCGATTTTCTTAGATTCAAAACTTCTTGCGCACGCGCGCCTGTCTTCAGCGCTAGTAAAAGAATAAGACAATTGCGTGGCTCACGATCCAATTGCCGCCCGAGAAGTTGTTCAAGGCTCTCGAGTTCGTTTGGCAGTAAATATTTATTTTTGTTAAGGGCGTAACGGGCCGATCGCATATTCCTCATCGTCGTCAGACACTTACGGCGAGTCAAAAATTTTCTTTTGCTTATTTTTTACGCACATTTCTTAACCTCAATAAACATTAATAATTTCAATATATTAATACTATAACTTATAACTAAAAGTCACAGTCTAACGATTTTAGACCTAAAATATTGTATTTCACCATATTTAATATTGTTAAATACCATATTAAATATATAATACACAATATGAACCTTCGGGAAGAATATTTTCTAGAAAAAGACCGGATTGTTGAACAGTACGGCGATCTCGAAAAAATTCGTCTGGCGTTGGGGCTGAATCGCCGCCGGCTATGCCGACTTTTATTGGTCGACCCGTCGGCGTGGACACGGTGGTGCAATGACGGCGCTCCCCCACATATTTATCAAGCGCTCCGCTGGCTGATCGAGTTGCGTGGAGTTCGTCCCGACATCACCGCGCCGAGCGACCTTGCGGGACGTATAGATCTCATGCAGTCGAGTTTTCAAAAGAAAATTTACGAGCTTGAGAGGCAGGTCGAAATGCTCGAGCGATCCCTTGCTCTCGCCCGCGCACTCACAGAGCGCGCGGTCACCAACCCACCTCGACAGACGAATACTCACGAGTCGCCGAAAACTCGGCGGCGAAAAATTCGCGCAAAACAAAAACGTCAAAAAAGATCGCCAAAGAAAATTTTAAAAAACCGTCGAATAAAACGAAAACGCTCAATAAAAATCATCAAAAAACGCAAGCGCCCCCAAAAACATCGCCGCCGATGAGCGAGCCAGTCGTCGTATAATATTCATTGAAAGTCCGCACGGGTGTGGTGAAATGATGGAATGCATTTGACGACACTGCAAATTGTTGTACTGGCCGTGGTTCAGGGGCTGGCCGAACTGCTCCCCATTTCGAGCTCCGCACATGTTATAGTGGCCGAAAAATTAATGGGTCTCAACGCCACGGCGCCGGAGATGACATATCTACTTGTAATGCTGCACACAGGAACAATGTTCGCCGTCATTACTTATTTTTGGCGAGATTGGAAGGAGCTGCTTCTCAACCCCGCTCGCCGAAAAAATTTGATTCTGATGTTGGTTTTGGCGACTGGAGCCACCGGCGTTGTCGGGCTTGGTCTAAAACACATCATTGAGCAACATTTTTTGCACGGCCGCGCTATTGAAAATCTTTTTGGCAATGTGAAAGTGATTATCGTATCGCTGATCGGTGCCGGCGTGATCATTCTTCTTTCGACCGCAAAATTTTGGCGCGCAAGTGCTGACAAGGATCGCTCTGCAGGGGTAGCCCTGCTCGTCGGCGCCATTCAAGGAATATGCCTCCCATTTCGCGGCTTTTCTCGATCAGGCGCAACTATTTCCGTCGGTATGATTTCGGGCATGACAAAGCGATTTTCAGAACAGTTCAGTTTTCTTTTGGCCGTCATACTGACGCCGCCGGTGATCGCGCGCGAAGTTCTGCGGTTATGGCAATCCCACAATCAGAATATTTCGGCGCAATTTCTACCCGGGGTGGTAGGATTATTTTTTAGTTTCGTAGCAGGCCTACTTGCCATGTGGTGGTTATCGCGCTGGTTGGAAAGAGGCAAAT
>DAIDJH010000188.1:0-254 GCA_027451425.1 Bdellovibrionales bacterium
CATTGTTAAGAAAACTCCACATGTGGTTCAAAGGCGGTCCACGTGCCCGCGTTACCCTGTATGCGTAACTGAAAGCGATCAACGCTTTCTATAACACAAGGAGAAGTTACATGAAAAAACTAATCGTTGCACTAGCCGCCCTGTCGATGATGGGTGTAAGCGCACTTGCCGATAATTCTGCACCTACCGCAAAACCAGCAACTGCAACATCGGCAACCAGCTTGAAAGCTCATAAAAAAGTAAAGCGCATGGCT
>DAIDJH010000188.1:264-4313 GCA_027451425.1 Bdellovibrionales bacterium
AAAGGCCACTTCAAGCGCAACCACAAACGCAATATGTTGAAGAAAAAAGCGAAACGTGAAGCAGCTCAGTAATAACCCATCTTAGTCCTAGCGGGATCAAACCCGCTACCCCATCCCAATTGCCTCGCAACTGGGCGGTCACCCCCCGCCATCAGTTGCGGGGCCTTCTTACATAGCCGGCATATAAAAGCGAAGAACCACTCCGGCAAATAAACCACTCATATTGAGACTGACACGTCCGCCGCCATTATCGGTGACAATGCTGCCGCTATTGACCGTTGTCACGCTGGAGCCACGAACCGCGCTGCCCGACGACGCATACTTGAACTCATCGAACTGCATGTAGCGATAGCCGGCCTCGATCGCCAAGGTCGCATTGTTAAACGCGTGATATTCTGCGCCCAAACCTGCGACGTATGAAACCGTATTGCCGCTCCACTTCTCGGTGAAGTTCCCGCTCGCTCCATATTGTGTGAGACCTGTCGATGTGAAATTGTCGCCGTTTGAAACTGTCGCCATTGCATATCCACCATCGAGGAGGAGATAAATCCGCGCATTGCTCCCGCTGACCAAATAATATTGAAGCCCCAGATTTGGATTGAGAACCATTGCCAAGCTGTTCACGGTCATGAGCTGCACGCCATCCGATGCGCGCGCGCCATTCGCATCAATGGATTTGCCCTGGTATCCTTCAAAACCAAGCCGCACCCCGATTTGATTGCTTAAGTTAAACTGCGCTCCGACTTCACCGCTAAACCCGTATTGAACTCCATCAGCAAAATTTGTTTGTGATCCACTGGTGCGCGAATAGGCTTGCGAATTTTGCAACGTGTAGGCGCCAGTCCCGCGAATATACGCCGCCATGCCGGAGTTATTGTAGTCGAATACATAAGCGTGCGCCGATCCGCCAATCGTAAGCAGGACGAACAGGCTGGCAACAAAAAATCTTGTCATCCCCGCGTACCATTCAACGGTTTTAAATCAAGCACGATTCGGCTCGCCCGGTTTTTTGGTTTCAGATTAAAAACTTCGAGCTGAACTGGCTTTTTAAGGTCGAGCCGGATAGTCATGCTCAAATCGGTTGGATCAAAATCGATTTTCGCGCTCTTCACGTAGTGCGACGACAAAAATATTTTTTTCAGCTTCTCTTGATTCACGTTTGACGCAACCGTTTGATCCAGGTCGATCTCGATTCGCGGCACGTGCGGGTTTATACTCACATGAAAATAGCTCATTTTGCTTAAAAGCGGATGACCTTTATCATCGCCCATCGCAACCAATATGCGCTCGATCTTGTGCCTGGCCGCAAAAATCCGGCGAACATTCAAAATCGCAAAACTCGTGCTATTCGACGACGAATCTCCACCGGTTACAAAACCGTCCGTGATATAATGGTTTGTTTTTGAATTGAGTGCAAACCGCCGCTCAATCGCCGCTGACGATGACACACTCCACGCAACCGTAGCAACTGCGCCAAAAAAAATTAAAAGCCTTTGCATAACTCCCCCATGCATATAGACACGGTAAACCATTGCGGCGGGAGTGACAAATCTCGTCTCTAGGCGCGTAAATTGTCGCCGCCGCCCCTTGTTTTTTGCGGCGAATCAACCACTTACAGCAGCCATACTCTGGCCCTATTTTTTCATAGCAATGGTTAAGAAGAGGAGATTGTCCTATGAAAAAGGCTATCCGCATTGTGACATTGGGTTTAGGGCTCGTCGGATTGTTCATATTGTCGGCTTGTAATCATTCAAGCAGTAATAATAACCCAACAACCTGCAATTCCTTTGGGCAATGTTACAGCACGAACAATTACAACAGTAATTGTGGCACGGGCACCTACGCATGGACAGGAACTCCGGGATCGAGTAACTGCATTGACACCATCCACAACACTCAGGTGCCAGCCACATACTGTAGCGCAACGGGCGCTTCGCCCGTCGGTACGCCGTTTGGTATGGGGGGATATAACCCTGGCGTTTACAATGGCATTTACAATAACGGCCTTTATAGCCCTTATTGCAATCCACTTATTGGCCCCGGGTTCACAACTCCGAACGGGTTACCTTACAATTTCAATAACACCGCGTTCTCAACGAGCGGCGCTTGCGGCTACAATTCAATGGTCGTATATGACGGCGTAACCGGAGTTACCCAGTGCGTTCCAATGTCCACATATCCGGAATTTGCCCCATACGGATATCCGACATATTATCCGGGCTATAGCTACGGTGCCAGCGCCGGCGCTTACTTCGGCATATACCTGTAACAATTTGAGTTGCCCCACGAACCTGAGACGCCTTATAAAAAAATATGGCGTCTCAAAATCCCCTCGAATACTCAAGCTTACCCCATCATGCGATCCCGTTTGATAAAATTTCGGATGAAATGTTTTTGCCGGCCTTGCAAAAAAGCTTGGCCGAAGCCAAAGCTAAGATTGTTGAAATTCGCGAGCAATCCGCACTGCCGACATTTGAAAATACGATCGGCGCGCTTGAAGCCGCCGGCGAAAACTCTGAACTTGTCGCGACTACGTTTTATAATCTTCTCCACGCACATACAAACGAACGTCTACAGCAATTGGCGCAAGAAATAGGGCCGCTCCTCGCCAGCCATGCCAGCGACATTTTGCTCGATGAGAAACTATTTTCTCGCATTCGCATCCTGTGGGATAGGCGCGCCCAACTCCACCTCAATGTTGAAGAAGCCAAGCTCCTTGAAAAATCCTACGTGGAATTTGCGCGCAATGGAGCGTTACTCGATAATGCGAAAAAAGAGGAGTTGCGAAAAATCGATCAGGAGCTTTCAAAGCTCGGCCCACAGTACAATCAAAACGTTCTGAATGCGACCAACCAGTTTACACTGCACCTGACCGCGCAAAACGAAGTGAGCGGATTGCCAACCATAGTCTTAAATGCCGCCGCCGCTGCCGCCAAAGAGAAAAATCTCGACGGCTGGCTTTTCACATTGCAAATGCCAATCTATCTGCCATTTATGCAATTTGCCGCGCACCGACCGTCACGCGAAAAAATGTATCGCGCCTATTCTTCGCGCGCCTTTCGCGACAAATTCGATAACCAAGAGCTAGTATTAAAAATTTTGCGGTTACGCGAGCGCCGAGCGCGCCTTCTTGGTTATAAAAATTATGCGGATTTTGTTCTAGAACGACGGATGGCTGAGTCGGCTGATAAAGTTTTCCGCTTTTTGAAGCGAATCGAAGAGGCCTCACTACCGAAAGCGCGCGAAGAGGTACATGAAATCGCGGAGTTCGCTAAATCGCGGGGCGCGCCGATGCCACTCGAATCTTGGGACTTTGGGTTTTGGGCCGAGCGTTTCAAAGAAGAAAAGTTTAAATTTTCACAAGACGATTTACGTCCCTACTTTCCACTTGAAAATGTCTTGCAGGGGGCATTTGAACATGCGCGACGCCTTTATGAGATCGTTTTTATCGAATCACGCGAATATCCCACCTGGCACCCGGATGTGAGAACTTTCGAGGTCCGAGACGAAAAGTCCAATGAATTTGTTGGACTATTTTACACCGATTTTTATCCACGCGAGAGTAAAAACGGCGGCGCATGGATGACGAACTACTACGAACAGGGTCTTTTTCACGACCGTGTCGAACGGCCGCATGTTTCGATTGTTTGCAATTTCACAAAACCCTCCGCGACTGAGCCCTCGCTTCTCACCTTTGATGAAGTGAACACGCTTTTTCATGAGTTTGGTCATTCGCTCCACAGTTTATTGTCGCGTTGTCGATATCGCTCGCTATCGGGCACAAACGTCTACTGGGATTTTGTCGAGTTACCGTCACAAATCATGGAGAATTGGATCACCGAAAAAGAAAGCCTCGATTTATTCGCCCGCCATTATAAAACGGGCGCACCCATCCCCAGTGACCTGGTGAAAAAAATTAAAGACAGTGACCGATTTCTGGCAGGTTACCAGTCGCTCAGACAAGTGACTTTTGCGATGCTCGATATGATTTGGCACACGGCGGACACTACGCAAATCCACGACGTCGCCGATTTTGAAGATCGCGCTAT
>DAIDJH010000189.1 GCA_027451425.1 Bdellovibrionales bacterium
GTGGCATTTGTCAAAAATTCTAAGAAGCTCATCGAGTTTGGGCGTGTTTGTGTGCAGAACGACCAGATCTCGAGCTTGATATCCGTAACGGTTTTTTTGCTCTTCAAAACGGCTATCAAATGCGCGAAGGAGCTCATCCTTTTCTTCATCGCCAAGCAAGTTGGCGGCAAGAAGCGCGGAAATTTTCGGTATTCGCTCAAAGGGCCATTCGGCCAATTCGATCCCTAACGGCGAAAGTTGGGCGCGAATTTTATCAACATCTGAAATTGACCGGCCATCTTCACAGCGCAGTAAGGCCATCAGAATCCTCCGCGAAGTTCGCGCAGTTGTTTACAGGCCTTGTTCAACCGTTCGTCCGTCACGCCAAAACAAAATCGGATATAGCGATCGCCGATAGGTGAATTAAAAAAGGCTCGGCCCGGTACCGTCGCGACTTTCACGGTTTCAAGAAGTTTCATTGCGAAATCTTTTGAGCTAGCAATACCAAACCGCGAGATATCAGCAAGAACGTAATACGCTCCTTGTGGGACGACGGGATTCATTCCCACAGTTTCAAGCGTTTCACAAATTTGGTCGCGCTTGGCCTGGAATTCATTGCGTAGATCGACAAAATAAGTTGGGTCAAGTTCGGTAAAGCCGGCAAGCGCTCCGTATTGTAGCGGCGTAGGCGCGCAAACGTAATACAAATCGTTGGCCAGTCGAATTTTTTCAGCCATCGCTGCAGGAGCCGTCACATACCCCAAACGCCAGCCAGTTATTGAAAAAGTTTTTGATAATCCCATTAATGTCACAGTTCGATCGGCAAGTGTTGCGAGTGATGCGGGCGAAATATGCTCGCGTCCGTCGTAACGGAAATATTCGTACATTTCATCAGTGATGACGAGTAAATCGTACTCGCGCGCGACACGGGCCAGATGTTCAAGTTCGCCTTCGCTCCACATCTTGCCGCTGGGGTTAGCCGGCGTACAAATGACAATGGCGCGCGTGTTCGGTCGAACGGCGCGGCGAATTGCCGTCTCGTCAATTTCAAGACTCACTCCAGAGAACGGTACGAATTGTGGTTCGAGTTCGGCCAGAATGGAGGCGTTTAAATGATAACCGTAAAACGGTTCGAACAATAAAATCCCATCGCCAGGGTTGAGCAAAGCTATTAAAGTCGCGGCATATCCGCCGGTCGCGCCGTTTGCGACGATAATTTCGCCGTCGGGGTTAGCGCGCATGCGATTTTCACGTTCAAGTTTTCTTGCGATCGCTTGACGAAGGGGGGCAATCCCCTCGGCTGCGGAGTAAATGGATTTTTCTTGCGATGCAAGAGCTGACTGTGCGGCCGTGATGACCGGCGCTGGTGTTGGGAGTTCGCAAATCCCTTGCCCAAGATTGATACCATTCACTCGCACGCACTCGCGGGTCATGGCGCGAATGTCGGACTGTGCAAGTCCGGAAATTCTTCGTGAACCCAATGATTGTGTCATCCCTGACGTATATCGTTCTTTTGGGCTCGTTGCAATTCCTGCCGGATAGTGAAGGCGATCTCTCCGGCCACTTGTACGGCGGGATTGACGCTCACCTGGCCAAAAAATTGGCCACTCAAAAGTGCAATTTGCAACCAAAATTCGGGATTTTTAAAAGCCGGCGCATCGCCCGAATAATCCTGTTCGGTTTTACGCCAATTTCGCAAAAAATCGAGGACCGATCCTTGTATTTCATGGCGGAGTGTATTGATCGCCCGGGCCATGAGCGCCATAACTGACATTGGTAAAACAATTCCGAATATGAGCGTGAGAATCCCAGTGGCGATCAGTTCTTTTTGTGTAGCCGTGGGGTTCGCTCCGAAATAACGAATGCCAATCACCAGTGCCGCTGAAATTGAAAACGCATTGACGGCGGCGAAGAAAATCATGAGCCGCTTGTACAGTCGCCATCGTCTGAGCGCATAATCAAGATGGGGAGTCATATAATTCGATAGGCCTTCAGGCCGGAGTAAAGCGTTTCGGATACAACTTTCACCACCATGATGGTGGGGATGGCGAAGATCAAACCTGCAAAACCGAAAATCATCGAGCTGCCGATAACGCCGATGATAACGACAAGCGGATGAATTTGAGTCGCGTGGCCGACAATCATGGGTTGGTAAATGGTGTTGTCGAGAAGGTGAGTGATCGCGACGACGCCGATTACGGCAAACGCGAGATTATTAGCGTCTATGAACGGCAAAAGAGGATGGATACTATCGGCTACGAGCGCGTAAATGATGCCTATTGCGCACGCAATGAGTGTGCCGACAAACGGTATTGCGTTTGTCAAACCGCCGATGAATCCAATCAACACCGCGATTTTTAGATCAATCCCACAAACAAAAAAGCCAATCGCCAGGGTGATTCCAGCCAGCAGACATTCGAGAAGCGTGCCGCGAATATATCGCCCGAGCGCCTCGTCAACGTTCTCGATCACCGAATGAACCAATTCGAAATACCGATTTGGCGCCAGTCGAATAAAGAAATGCAAAATTTGGCCACCATCGAAAAGAATAAATAAAAATGTTATGGGCAAAATAAGCCAAATGGTCAGCGCGTGTATCACGTCGCTGGCTTGCGGAGCTTGAACACTCGCCGAGGTCGGACCCGACTTGAGCACAATATCGAGCTTTTTCATCAGCGGGTCCAAATCGTGGCCAAAAAGTTTGTGCGCGAGATTGCCGTGCCCGCCATGCGCCAGGCCCATCCAGTTTTCATAACGTTCATGGCAGCGCGTGCGCAGTCGTTGGCGCAAAATCAATTTTTGTTGACCCGTCGGCCAGTTCTCTTTGATTGTCTTACCGCCCCAATAAAAAACGGCACCTAAGATAAAAATAAGGCCAACGGTTCGCGCATACTTTTTAAATGTTGAACCGTGAATTGTGAAGAGAGGTTTGCAAACATAGCCGAAAAACGCACCCAATATGACCGGCAAAATGAGGGGGCGAAGTCCGTACAACAATGCAATCGAAAGAACTAACCAAAACGCAGTTGAAATCGAGTAAAACAAAATTCGCCGTGTTCGCCGTGATTTTTCTGAATCGATCACGCGGCCACCTTCAGCCGTCGGTCGATCAATTCATTGGTGGCTTTTAGTCGATTGCCAATGATCGTCGCCAGGGCTCGATAAATGGGTGCGGTGATGTCGGGGTGGGTTTCTCCGAGTCGATCAAGGTCTTTGCGAAAAAGCGCGAGGGCTTTTGTCTTGGTCAGTGCGCGAGCCGAGGCGGAACGAGGCGCTTCATCGAGAAGAGCCAGTTCGCCAAGAAATGAAAGCTTGTTGAGGACGGCGAGTTGAGTGGGTTCGCCATTTTCTCCGTCTTGGCGGGGGATCTCTACCGAAACCTCTCCCTGCTGGATAATAAAAAGTGCGGCACCCGGTTGCCCCAATTCAAAAATGTATTCGTTCTCCTCGTAGTCGCGTTCGTAAACGATCTTGGCGACTTCTTGAAGTTGGCGGCGTCGAAGATTTTCAAAAAAAGGAATTTTTTTGAGGAACTTAACTTTGTTGTGTTCCCACTCGTTACGATTTTGCCCTCGGAGTTGCCCCCAAAGAATTCGAAGTGCAGCTCTTTTTTCTTGCGAAATCATTCGCGTCTCCGGCTTATTCCCTTATCGGTGTACGAAGATGCGAAATGAACTGGACTTACGTCGTTACGGGTTTCAGGCCAATTGCTTCAACAACTCGTCGCACTGCCTTATTGCGCGTTGATTAGCGGGGCGGTCGGTGCAGCGGGCAAGGTACTGCTGAAACGCCGGGCGTGGTTCCAAGGTTTTGGCCAGGAACATTGCCGCTTGAATTAACGACGAAACATACAAATCGGCCGCCGTGAAGCGCTCTCCTAAAATAAACGGGTTCGAGCTGATCGCTTTTTCGAGCGTATTGACGGTGTCGTCGTAGGTTCCCCAACCTAAAGACATCGTTTTTTCTGCCGGGGGGCGGGCCAACATTTTGTCGATCGTCGCGGGCTCGAAACAACCGTGACCGAAAAATAGCCAGCGGTAGTAAGCTCCTCGCTCCGGTGAATCGACAGACGGGGCGAGATTCGCCTTCGGGAAAGCATCCGCCAGATAAGCGATAATGGCGGGTGTTTCAGTTATTGTGACTCCACGATGAATAATGGCCGGCAATTTGCCCATCGGATTTATAGCGAGATATTTTTTGTCTTTGTGCTCGCGCTTTTCGAAATTTAAAATTTTGACGTCGTATTTAGCGCCGACTTCTTCGAGCATCCAATGGGCAATGCGACCGCGCGACATAGGATGAGTATAAAATGTAACAGTACC
>DAIDJH010000190.1 GCA_027451425.1 Bdellovibrionales bacterium
ATATCGAGCGGCACTTGTTACGCGTGATGTGACCGATGTGGCCCCAAAAGGCGCGATCAAAGCCCGTGAGATCGCCGCGCTCGATGGCATTCACTTCTTTGTATGCGTACGGATGGGCACGCAAAGCGCCTTGACCAAAAATCATCAGAGTGCGCGTGAGAATATTCGCCCCTTCGACCGTGATGGCAATTGGCGCACCAATGTGATAAATCCCGAGAGTATTTCGTGGTCCCAGAGAAATGCCAGCGCCGCCCAGCACATCCATGCCGTCGCCGACCACTTTCCGGCTGATCTCCGTTGTAAGATATTTCGTCATCGCCGTGACAACCGGTGGCTTCACGCCTTGATCAAGCGCGCTCAGTGTGTAGAGCCGCATAGCTTCGATGTAATAGGCGGCGGCGCCGATTCGCGCGAGGGGCTCTTCAACTCCTTCAAATTTGCCTATCGACACCCCAAATTGTTTGCGTATAGTGGCGTGCGCGGATGAAGCGCGAGCTGCAACTTTTATGCCCGCCACACTTTGCGCGGGCAGAGAAATTCCCCGTCCAGCGGCAAGACACTCCATCAACATCTTCCAACCGTGGCCGGCGCCTTCAAGTCCGCCGATGATGGTATCGTTCGCCTTTAATACGACATCTTTACCCTCGGTCGGGCAATTGTAAAACGGTATGCATAAGGGATCGTGCCGCCGCCCCAATACCACTCCCGGAGTTTTAGCGGGGATAAGTCCGCACGTTATACCGAGATTGAGGCCACGACCAAGCAAATTGTCAGGATCACGCAAGCGGAATGCAAGACCAATGACCGACGAAATCGCGGCTAAAGTGATCCACCGTTTTTTCCAGTGGAGTTTCACATAAATCTCGCCGTCTTCGCCTTTAAACAGAACTCCTTCTGATACGATGGAACCCGCGTCACTGCCAGCTTGCGGCTCAGTGAGACCGAAGCTCGGAATTTCTTCGCCACGAGCCAATCGAGGTAACCAATATTTCTTTTGCGCATCGGTGCCGTAATGAATCAATAATTCCGCCGGCCCCAACGAATTTGGCACCATTGCGGTGATCGCCGCCGCCACCGAACGCGTCGAAATTTTCATAATAACTTCTGAGTGGGCGTAGGCGGAGAATCCCAGGCCGCCATACTCTTTCGGTATGATCATCCCCAAAAAGCCTTTTTCTTTCATAAACCTGTACGCCGCTTCAGGAATATCGCGCGTTTTAAAAACGTGCCATTCGTTCACCATTTTGCAAAGTTGTTCAACTGGGCCGTCGAGAAAAGCCTGCTCTTCAGGGCTAAGTTTCGGATGAGACTGTGTCATCAATTTTTTGAAACTCGGTTTACCTGAAAATAATTCGGCTTCCATCCAAACGACGCCCGCATCGAGAGCCGTTCGTTCTGTTTCAGAAATAACCGGCATCACGTTTTTCATAACTTTCATCAACCATGACGTCACAAGAATTTGCCGAAGTGGTGGAATAGAAAAAATCGCGACAAACGCAACAACAACGACGAGCGACCAAAATGGCGCGTGAAGACCCAATAGCACGAGGAGCGTGAGAACACCCCACAAAAACAGAGGCGCGCTAAAGTATCCAAGTAGAAGCGCCGCAAGCAGAAGGCATATAACCAAGCCGCTTGTTGGTATCGCAGTTAAATAATGATGAAGAATTTCGGTGAAGGCATTCATGGTGGACCTCCGTATGATGCGCTATCAGCTTACGCCTGCTGAACGGCGGATACAACCCGTCCACCGTCTCAACTTGAGACACGTCCAGACAAAAGTTTTGCCCAGAAGATATTTTGTGCCAAAATGAGAACATGAACTACTGCAGCGCTCTTCTTTGTAGTTTCATTTTAGCGACAACGGTAACAGCTCATGCAATTCAGTATGACTTTCTGTCACACTACGATCATTTTGCAGTCGATGTGACTCATGGGCGGGCCACGTTCAACGGCCAACACGTTTCGGGTAAGCCATTCATTTATATCGAACCGCTCTTTCGCGCCGAACTCGAGGCCAATTGCGACAAAACGAAACTCCCCGCCCAACCCGACTTGACGATTATTCGCAAAGCCGACAAAAACGCTGCCATACCGTTTGATACCAGACGTCTCGTATATTTTGACAAACGTCTGATCTCCGATGGTCAACATTGCGCGACTGTCACGGGCCAAGAATTTTACTTGCTCCCGCTTCACCGCAAGTGGTTCACCAATCTGCACGAGACAAAATCCATCCATTTGGGCGGATCGTTTGCCATTTTGGTCCACGGCAGAACTTTAGTCGCGTTCACAAAAGACACCAATGCTCACACGGCCAACCACTGGCAAACAAAAAAATTCACACCCAACTGGAGTTACGTTGCCAATTTTGTGAGCGCATTGCACGATTTTACCGTTGATTTTCGCGCTCACCCCGCAGCGGCGTTGCCAAAAACAAAATTTATTTTAAAAACAGCTCAGCAAAGATACGTGTTCGAAAAAGTCGGCACGACCACCTGGGCCGTGCGAATGCCCGGATCTTCTTGGCTGATCGCTTCGGGAGACTTCGGCATTTTCGGCAAAAAGATGAACTTGTCGAAATGGGTAAGCCCCTACGAATCGAGTTTGCGAATTATACAAGACGACCGCGCCAGCACCGTGACTCGCATCGCAGCTCTGAAAAGCTTGACGGAGGACACTCTCGCCTCAATCCGACCGACGCTTGCTCAAATTCTCTCACGAACGAGCCAACCTTTGGAACTGCGCGAAGAAATCGTTCAGCGCTTGCGTGAAAGCCCGTCAATGGCAAACATGCAGGTTTTGATTCACGCTTTAAGCGCTTCGGAAAAACCCCAATTTCTCAATGTTGTGACGGAAACTTTGCGCATCCGAAATCCCCATGGTCCAGTGATTGAACCCGACGATGACGCATCCGCCATTCGGGCTAAAATTGCCGAGTGGCGAAAATGGGTGAATGCGTCTAAAGTCCGCACCAGACTTTGAAATACGCCCAGACCCCCAATATACTAAATAAGAGTGGCGAGCGGCTTGAATATACACATCAGCGTTTCGCAAATTTTTGCCGGGATTATTTTCGGCGTTGTGGGTATGTATGTGTTTCGCTTGGGTAAACGCAACACTCACTTCACCCATTTGTTCATTGGCATTGGGCTGATGGCATACCCCTATTTCGTGAGAAACGATTGGGCAACGTGGGGGATCGGCGTAGCTCTAACCGCATTGGCTTGGCAACTTCGGTGAATAGAATGTTTGGACTACGACTTATTTTTTTCATCGCTTGTGCCGTCATAATGACGGCCTGTACGTCGGGGAAGTCAGTCGACGACTGGCGCCCGTCGATGACGCCTCTGTTGAACTATAGCTCCGATCGACTGTTCACCATCAACGACCATCCGTACTGCAAAGCTACCCTGGACGCCTACTGCAACTATCTTTATTCGCCCGGCGCACTGGGCAATCTCATGATCAAACGCCAGCATCAGTCCATCCAAATTCTGCAAGGCAATACACGCAACGGCTTTTCGCAAGTTTTTTATAGGTATTCGATCGCTAAGATTCGTCATCGCCGCGAATTGCCGAAAGATTTTTACCGCATCCTCATCCGTCACAATTATTTTCAAAAACTCGAGACATTGTTGAGCCGCAGACCACGCCCTGAAATGTCTATGCAACAACGTCTCGCTGACGTCCAACTGAACTATGAGCTTGGCTCGATATGGGCGGCGGCCATTCGAGAAGCGATTATCGATCGTATGAATAAAAAATTTCCCGGTTATTACAGAATCCCCGAAAAATCGATGCCGATTGAACTCGATGTCGAACGCCGGAGAATGCGTCGAATTTTAATCTCGCAAATTTCGCAGGCCATCTGGAAGGACGATGCCAATTGGCAAAAGGTCGTGAACTTATTTAAGCGCTTGCAAAAGAGTTACGTGCACGTGATTGCAGATCTCGACATTCCAGACTCCATCCGCAACGACTGGACTGAAAGAATTCTTTCGGTGAAGCTCGTTCTACCGGGTTCGATGCCAGAAATTTCCGATGAGGAGTGTTCAACCACAAGAATCAACTCCTGCGCAACTTCCTCTACTCCGTCGTGGGGCTGACTGGCGGCTGGGACATGGGTTCCTTCCTCGAACGCGAGGTGCCGCGCGATGCGACCAATGGCCGCGAACTGCTGAGCAATGTCTCGACCCTGCTGTCGGCGGTGACCCACTTCGTCGGCGTGGTCACGGTGCCGCGCGAGGGTGACATGCCGCTCAAGCACATCGACTTCGTGGCG
>DAIDJH010000191.1 GCA_027451425.1 Bdellovibrionales bacterium
GGAGCCGTCAACGAAAAGTCATGGGGGCGCAACTGTTGCAAAACGTGACGAACGGCGCAGTGGGCGCGGAACACCGCTTCTTCAAAGGTAGGAGCGCCGATGTCTGGACTGGCAAAATAAACGTGACCGAAAGGGCGACGCAAATATCGCGATTCGTCGATAAAATGTCCAGGTCCGACGATCAGCACGCTGGCTGGCGCGCGCGACACGTGTACGGCTTGAAGCCGTATTGCCGGCGAGGTTAGACTTTGCGAATTGTCCGTATTCAAACTGTAAAACAATCCTTGAAAAGTTCGGGACCAATTGATGACGGCGGTATCGGTCAGTTTTGCTACCGTTTTTTCGTCGAGCATCGTCCCTCCGCTTGTCACTTGCGGCTCCATGTCAATGGGGAGGGGTTCGAGAAGCGTGACAATTTCGGTGGCCGGGCTCAACGACGAAAAGTTAAAAAATTGTGGCAGAAAAAAGCTGATGGGGCGCACGTTTTTGTCGATTTCAGAACCGGCAAGTGCCGCTGGAGCTCCACCACTTTGCCACCAGGTTTGGTAGCTCGACGAAAACGGCCGGCCGTTCAGAATCAGCCGATAGCGCATGACTTCCCCATAGGTGAGATCTCGCATCAACTGAAATTGTTTTCGAGTCGCGGAGTTTTTGGCAAGCGAGAACTCCTCGATTTTATCGGGCGCAGTTTTCAATTTGAGCGTCCATATCACCGCGTGGGCTTGGGCGGCATGAGGCACCCCGCGAATGGTGTAGTTCACGGTGACCCACATATTTTTAGCGTTGGTTACGCTGGTTACGCACGTCGGGCTTTGCGAGCTCACATACACGTTTCGTGAGATTTGCGCTTGTAAACGGTGAAGGCCTTGCGCCACATGCGGGAGCGGTTGGCGAATCCCTGTGGAGTCGAGCATCAGCCTTGCGACATACAAGGCCGAAAGATTGTGGCAAGCGGTGCCGGCACGGGCCCGGCAAACCAAATTCATATAGGTTAAAACTGACTTCATGCTCATGTCGGTTTTATCGGCCACAAAATTTTCGTTGTGAAATCGTTTGTATATTGATCGAGAATCCGGGTCGTCGTATGTGCGCAAATCGTCAGGCATCTGCTGAATCCAACTGACGGCGTCGAGTTGATCGAGTTCCAATTTAAAATGCCGGCGGGTACTGTTTTCGAGAGGCAAGTTGCCGATCATGCGGTCGCCGAATTCATTTTTTAATTCTTGCTTGAAAACGGCGAATGCCGCGGGGAGCTTTTTGAGCGTGTCATCGTTCCAAAGGTGATTGTAAAACACGCCGTTTAAATAATAAGCGTCGAAGCTGTCGACGATCGGAGAGACGACGGCCCCCGGAGCGCGGCCTACATTTTTAGGCTGAACCAAACCGACATTGCCGGTCGGTGAAGTGGAGAGGTTAAAAAGCGTTCGGTAGACTTCTGAAATTTCCTGACTGTGACCGATTTCATTGGATGGATGGTCGATCACTTTTTCTCCATCCGCGATCGAGATCGACGGGCCCAACGAACCCGGTTGAATGGGGGTGGATTCAAGATCGAGAACATGCAGATGATGACGGGCGAGTTCATAGGTTGCCGTCCAGCCGGCGAGCTGCCCGCCAATCACGATGACGTCGTATTGTTCGAATTTGGGCGCCGCGGATTTTGCGGTCGCTGTATTTTGGGCCTGAGTGATGTCTGAGCTGTTTGCGTTGCCCATGTCGTCAAAATAAATCGGCGCGCGATGGGGTGGGGAAGTGTAATACTTGGCGTTTTCGCTGGAGGGCTCGCGACGGATGGCCCAAATGCATCCGCCGAGCGCAAAGCTCATCCCTAGCGCGATCGAAGTCGACGCGTACCTTTTCAACAGCCTGCGACGGCACATAACTATATGGCATCACGGTTCGCACTCGCCGTAAACAGGCCGATTGTCGGGATTTACTTGCAGGCGTGACGGAGGTGTTCGCCGGCGGGTCATGGCGACAAATAACCACGAATCGTTTAAATCGGATAATATCCAATCAGGCTCTGAATGCGACGAGCTGTCGTTGGTTGGGTGGCGTAGGCGCGAGTCCAGCGCGTGGTCGTAAGTGGGCTTACGATAAAGACATGGGCGGTTGAAAGTGGCGCGATCATGGGTGATGTGGTGGCGAATGAGTCCAGCTTCCATAAAGCTACGGCGAGATGGCGCGGATCGCGAATTAGTGTCGCAGCTAAGCGGTCAGCGGCAAGATAAAACGACGGTCGTATCGACAGGCGCAAAATGCTGGCGATAAGCGGCGAGGCCGTGCGAGTGAACAACTGGCTCACAAACGTGCGATGATTTTTTCTCTCGACAATGAGAAATCGCAAAAACGTATCGAGCGCGCCGGTTACGAGTAAACCAACTGAAGCGAGAAAACTCCCGACCGCGAAGGCCAATGTATTCAAAGTGCGAATGCTGGCGACCTGATAGGCGACAACGGCCTCTAATTCTTCGGGCGAAAGATGCCGGATCAAACCTTCGGTCAGTATCAACGTGCCGTGCGTGAGGCTTCGGCCGACGACCGCCGCCTGCGGTGAAGATTCGCTCAAGACAATCACTTTTGGAGCGGCGATTCGCGCCTTCACCGACAAACGTCGAGCCATGTCGGCAATTCCCCACGGATCTTGCCCTTCAAGCACTCGACCGTTGAACAAACTGACGACCCGCCGATCTTCATAAAAATAAATATAGGAGTTCACGCCCAGCACGAGAGTCAGTGCCAGCATTAACCCTTCGCGCCCTCCGATTGCGTGACCCAAGACAATTAGCGTTAATGACAAGATGGCCAAAAATGCCCAAGCTTTTGTGACATTGCTCATGTTCGGTTATGATAACCATGAAGAACGCCGCGAGGCAACCATCGAAGAAGAAGGAGCAGTAATGAACGTCGACGTGTTAGCCCTCAACGAAGCCATTAAACAAGAAAGTCAATTTGTCGACCGCGCTATGCGTGAAATCAATAAGGTCGTCGTCGGCCAGCGTGAAATGATCGAAGGCATTTTCATGGGTCTTCTCACCGGCGGTCATGTACTGCTAGAGGGCGTGCCGGGACTTGCCAAGACTCTGACAATTTCATCTGTGGCTAAAGCGATCAGTCTGGGATTTCAACGCGTGCAGTTTACGCCCGACTTACTTCCGACGGATTTGATTGGAACAATGATCTACGATACGAAGTCCGGTGAATTTCGCACAAAAAAAGGTCCGATTTTCACGAACATTGTTTTAGCCGATGAGATCAATCGCGCTCCCGCAAAAGTGCAATCGGCGCTGCTTGAGGCGATGGCCGAAAAACAAGTCACGATCGGCGAAACTTCGTATAAACTCGAGGTGCCGTTTCTCGTGCTCGCGACACAAAACCCGCTTGAGCAAGAAGGCACGTATCCATTGCCCGAAGCTCAGATGGACCGCTTTATGTTCAAAGTCGTCGTCACGTATCCTAAAAAAAATGAAGAGATGGAAATTCTAAATCGCATGGCGACCGACAAAACGCCGCAGATCGAACCCGTAATCAATCGCGAAGAGCTTTTGCGCGCGCGTGAACGAGTCGACATGATTTACATGGATGACAAACTGAAAAATTATATTGTGGAGCTGGTTATGTCGACGCGCGAACCGGCCAATCACGGCTTGGCTTCGATCGAAAGCTTGATTCAGGTCGGCGGATCACCGCGGGCGACGATTTCGCTCACGCGTGCCGGCAAAGCGCAGGCTTTTTTGCGCGGACGCGGTTATGTAACGGCGGACGATATCAAAGCGATCGCCTATCATGTTCTTCGGCACCGGCTCATCCTCACATACGAAGCCGAAGCTGAAAATATGAAAACCGACGACATCATCAAAGAGGTACTCAATACTGTCGAGGTGCCGTGATGGCCGCGGCCACAACGTCATTACCGCCTGAGATTTTAAAAAAAGTGAAGCTCCTCGAGATTTCGACGCGAAAACTCGTTAATAATCTTTTCGCGGGTGAATACCACTCGGCGTTCAAAGGTCAGGGAATGACGTTTTCGGAATTTCGCGAATATTCGCCTGGCGACGACATTCGCGCCATTTCTTGGCCGGTCACCGCGCGAATGGGTAAGCCGTTCATTAAAAAATTCGATGAAGAACGCGAGCTGACCCTGCTCTTGCTCGTCGATATCAGCGGCTCGGGTGACTTTGGCACCGGCCAATATTTTAAAGGCGAAGTCATCGCTCATCTCGCCGCCCTTCTTAGTTTTTCTGCGGCGAAAAATAACGATGCTGTGGGGGTGATTT
>DAIDJH010000192.1 GCA_027451425.1 Bdellovibrionales bacterium
ACTGTTTGTCCTCGGCATGAGCGCACGCGAACACATGAGATAAATTAAAGCTGAGATCGGGGTCGTCCCGCAAGAAAACGGCCTTGACCCTGACTTTAGCGTTCTTGAAAATCTACTCATCTATGCTCGCTATTTTGGCATGAGCCGGAGCGTCGCCAAAAGCCGGGCCATCGATCTTCTCTCCTTGATGCAACTCGAAGATTACTCGCAAAAAGAAATTGAAACTTTGAGCGGCGGAATGAAGCGGCGTCTTGTGCTTGCGCGCGCGCTTCTTACCAAGCCCAAAATACTGTTTCTTGACGAGCCCACTACGGGCCTTGACCCGCAGGCGCGCCATTGGTTCTGGAACGAGCTTCGCAACTTGCAAAAGCAAGGCACCACTTTATTTATCACCACCCATTACATGGAAGAGGCGGAAGAACTCTGCGGGCGCATTCTTATCATGAACAAAGGTCGTGCCGTTGCCGAAGGCGCCCCGCGAGACATCATCACCTCGCATGTGGGCCGCGAAGTCGTCGAGTTCGACATTGATCCCGAAAAAATGGACCAATACATCGGGCAAATCAAAAGTAAATTTTCGTATCAGGTCATGCGCAATCGCCTCAAGCTGTTTTTGCGCGACAATCAAACTGCCGCTGACGCACTAAACGAACTTTCGAGCCCTAATATCACGCTCAGAAAGGCGTCATTGAACGACGTGTTTTTAAAAATATCGGGGTATGAACTCAATGACTAATTCACCAGCGAATTTCTTCAGCCAAACCGCTGCTGACATTTTTTATTTTCCGCAACTTCGCCGCGGCATATTTGCCGTCTGGCGCCGGAATTTTTTGTTTTTCCGCTATACTTTGACCGCCACTCTCGCGTGGATTTTTTTGGAGCCGATTCTTTACGTTGTTGCCTTTGGTTACGGACTTGGCCACTTCATCGCGCATATCAATGGCATGAGCTACGTCCAATTTGTCGCGCCTGCTATGATGGCGACATCGGGTATGTTTGTCGCTTATTTAGAGGGGACATACGGGACCTTTATGAAACTCACGCGCCAGAACACATACTCAACAATAATCCTGACTCCAGTCAGCTCGGATGAGGTCGCCGTCGCGGAAATCCTCTGGTGCGCATCAAAGGCGGCAATTGGCGTCGTCGCCGTTGCCATTGTCCTCGTCGCTTTTGGCGTTTTGCCCGTGGGCAATGTATTGCCCGCGCTTGGCGTTTTGTTCCTGCTGTGCTGGGTGTTTGCCGCGCTTGGCGTTTGGCTGGCATGTATGTCGACGTCGTTTGAGTGGTTTATTTATTTTCAGTCGGGCCTCATTATCCCGATGTCTTTATTTTGCGGAACTTTTTTTCCAATCTCGCGACTGCCCCATAGCGTTTATACTTTGGTCCTCCTGTTGCCGTTGACCCATGCCATGCAAAGCGTGCGCATGTTTCTCGCCGGCGAGTTTCACGCCCAGTTTTTTATCAATATAATGTATTTAGTTTTTTTGGGCGTCGTGTTCACTAACTTGGCCGCCGCACGCTTGCGCCGACGATTGATTCTGTAGATAGGGTGGCTAAGGCTAAATGGCGGAGAGGGAGAATCACAAATTGGCCTCGCCTAACCACCTGTTATCGTTCACTTACTTCTTGGTCACTTTAGGTCAGGGAGCAAGAAGTAGCAAACTCAAAAATAAAAGTATTAAACTCCGCCAGTCACAAGCTTGAACACTTTGGCACCGGTATTTGTTGGCACACTGTAGCCCAACTTTTCCGTTCCGCCTTTAAGCTCAATCCCGGCTTTCCTGAGATACACGTTTGTCGTTTCCATGTCGGCGTGTCCGACGATGGCCATCACCCTGGCAAGCGACTCACCGCGAGCAAGGAGGTTGGTAATAAACGTGGCCCTCAAGTCATGGAATCGTATATTTGTGATTCCAAGAGCTTTACAAAAAGACCTTAAAACTTCAGCAGCATCTCCACGGGACCATTCGGTCAAATGCGGTAGAACAAATTCCTCGGCGCCTCGTTGGATCTTGAGTTCTTTTAGAAACCCCAAGAAATCTTCTGAAATAGGCACGATCCGAGTCTTTTGATTCTTTGTGCAGGTGAAGCCGTTTTTACTATTCCAGCTTCGACTCACGCTGATGATTCCGGCCTCCAAATCCACATCTGTCCATCTCAGGGCGTACAGTTCACCGGATCTGAGTCCTGTGAACAATGCCGTCACCCAAATTGGATAAAAGCGGTGGCTAGTGGACTTTGCCTCTTTCAGCAGAATTTCGACCTCTGAATTGGTCAAAACTTTTTTATCCGCCTCCGGCACCTTCACCGTCATCCCGTTACATGGATTGCGGTCGAGCTTTCCGTTATCGACTGCCATTTGCAAAACCCGCTTAATGATCTTCAAAACCCATTTGCGAGTGTGCATTGTTACATCGTGCGGAATTTTTTCGTAAATCAATTCATGCACATCCATGTTGGAAATACTTTTCAGTTCTGTTGTTTCCCAATGCTTAGAAATCCACTTTCTAACGGTTTTTTCGTAGCTGTAGACTGTTGACGGTCGATATTTTATTTTCATCAGCGTCAGACATTCTTCAAACCACTCACCCCATCTAGCGTGGACATTTTCTTCTCTCAGTTT
Source organism: Bdellovibrionales bacterium (assembly GCA_027451425.1). Lineage (GTDB taxonomy): Bacteria > Bdellovibrionota > Bdellovibrionia > Bdellovibrionales > UBA1609 > RBG-16-40-8. The sequence continues at coordinate 2,627 of DAIDJH010000192.1, forward strand.
TGCAAGCTCACGTTTAAATTCAAATTCGGCGGTTTCAGCAGCGCGAAGTGTTTTGATTCCTTTTCTTTTTTTCTGGAACCTATCACCACGCGGACTGAATCCATTGATATAAACGCGATATAGCTTCTCTCCATTTTCGACATAAGATCGTATTGCCATCTTAGGCTCCTTTCTGTTTGAAAAGAGCCAAACAATCCGCCTTGCGAAAGCGTAACCGATTTCTGATCTTGAACGCTCTCACATGGCCTCGATAGACCATGATTCTAAGAGCGTTCGATGTTACGCGAAGAATAGAAGCGGCTTCCTCACAAGAGAGCCATTCGTGGGAACAACTCTGGTCATCATATCGATTTTCAAAGAACTTCGAGCTTTCATCCAGCTCGCTAGATTTCATTATATAGGATAACTCCTTTTGGTTTTCAAGAATAATTAGGTTGAAGGCTAATTATTCTTCATGTTATTAGTTTATTTGTAATGAAGAAAATAGCTGTATCTAAAAAGGAACTTGGTGAATATGAGGAGGTCTTTCGGGCTCTAGCCCATGCCTCAAGGCGGCATATTATCGTATGCCTTAGTCAGAAGGGTGGCCCTATGCTTGGTGGGGAGATCGCAGAGCAGCTTTCCTGCTCTTGGCCGACCACGACAGGTCATTTGCATACTTTGGAAAAAGCTGGGCTTGTCACTGTTCGCAAGCAGGGCCGCGAGCAAATATACGAATTAAATCGCAACCGTTTGAAAATTGTCGAGACCTGGATCGACTTAGTCAGTTAGCTTGTCCAGGGTTAACTAGTTCGAAATAAATTTTGAAAACCAAAATGCCAGTGTGGCGCCGATGATTTGCATTGCGATAAATCCAGGCATTCCAGTCCATAAAATTCCCGAAAATGTGTCTGTCAGGCTTCTGGCTATGGTAACAGCCGGATTTGCAAATGAGGTCGATGAAGTGCACCAATAGGCCGATACAATGTAGAGGGAAACCGCCAAAGGTGTGGTTTCAACATTTTTTTTGCCCGATAAGGCAATGACCAGTATCAACCCAAAAGTGGCGACAATCTCCGATATGAAATAGCGAAAATCGCCTCGATTATGTTGGGAAAGCTCAAGCAGTTGACGTCCGAACATTGCGTGGGTAATCAAAACTCCAAAAATCCCGCCTGCGACTTGGAATACAGAATAGAGAGCAAAATCTTGTAGCGAAATCCTTTTCCAAAGCCATTCGACAAAACTTACCACCGGATTGAAGTGAGACCCTGATATGCTTCCGAAACATTGAATTAAAGCAAAAAGACCGGCGCCTGTTGCGATGGAGTTCGCAAGAAGTGCTATTGCCAAATTTCCTCCAGAAAGGGACTCGCCCATGATTCCCGAGCCGACAACAATTATAAGAAGTCCAGTCGTACCTACAAACTCGGCCAATAATCGCTTGATTAAACTCAAGACTCGATCTCCTTCTTAAATTCTTCCAAACGCACTTGAATTCCATCTCGCGCGTCTCGAAATCGTATGATGATCTTTCGCCCAAATTTCTGGTTGCACTCGACTTTGTGATTACTCTGTGTGCCGAAGAAGTCTGTCCTACAATAGTAACTCAAAAAGCAAAAAAGCTTCATTGGCCCTTCTCAGATCCCGCAACCAAAGAACCTATCT
>DAIDJH010000193.1 GCA_027451425.1 Bdellovibrionales bacterium
CAATAGCATGGCGACTATTTTGCTATTATTTTCTCTCCTCATATTTGCCGGGTATTTGGTAGCGAAATTCAGCCGACCCGCGCCGAAGATTGTTCATGCCAACGTTATTCTTAAAACTCCCATAGTCATGCCGCCGTTCAAGGAACCAAAGAAGCCGGTGGTGAAAAAAATCGAGAAGAAGAAAAAACGAATAGTTTTGAAAAAACATGAAGTCGTCAAATTGACGAAGCATCTTGCGCAACAGCAACATCCCGTGCGTCGGCGCATTGTGAAACCGATTCGCAAACGAGTGGCGCATGTGCGGCGGCATCCGATTGCGGCGGCACCGCGCCCGATTCATCCGCCCCAACATGTAACACGGCATATTTCTCCGGCGGTTGCGCGTGCGAATGCTTTGGCAAAGCAGCGAGCCGCGCAGCAGGCCCAGGTGATGAAGGAGCTTAAATTTTTATCGAGTTCTTCAAGTCTTCCGCAGTCTAAAGTGGCGTACTACAAGACCAAGAAAGGTCGATACGCCAACACATTAATGATTGGCGGTGTGGAAAGCAAGTCCGACGAATTGGACCGTATTGCCAAGGGCGCTCCCGGGAGCGGGGTCATTCATACGCGCAATTCCCAGGAGGTGAGCTCTAACGTCAGCTTTGGAGATCGCGGTAAGGGGCTTAACCGGGTGCAGGGTCGGGTCTCGCTTACTGAGCTGAATTCCGGTGGGGGTACGCTGTCTGGCGCGCTAGGCGGAGGGAGCGGCATATATGTGTCGGGCCCAGGAACAATGTCGAACGGTGTGATCGAGGGGATCTTGCAAAAGTATCTCAGCCAATTTGAGTACTGTTACGAGAAAGCACTCTTGTCGGATGCTTCTCTTGCGGGCAGCTTACGTGTTCAGTGGGACATTACGACAGCCGGTCGCGTGTCGCATTCCCAGATTTTAAAATCGCAGTTGAACAATGCGCAGTTGCATCATTGCGTACTGCATGTGTTGGGCAAAATCAGGTTTCCGCGGCCTCGCGGTGGCTATGTCACTGTTCAAAAGACATTTAGTTTTAAGAGCGGTTCGATATAGTTGGGGTGGGCATTTCGATTACGCCGCGGGTGCCCGATTGTGCCATCAACTTTCCGCTTTCAACCCAGTAGAATTCAACGGTTTTTGACATTTGCATGTTCTCGCGTTTGAAAACTTTGAAGGGTAAGTTGAGTTCTCGCACTTGTCGAACCAAAGTTTCGTATTCGGATTGCGGGATTTCAAGATGTTGGCGATTGATGCGACCGCCGCGCCCAAAAGGCAGGAACCGATAGAGATGCCAGGCATGTAGAAAAGGCTTTTTCGCAAGGTTCTGCAATCGGCGTAAGTATTCGCCTATTTCAAGAATTTCGTGGCGATTGACTGTAGTGAGCACCGTTGAAATCGTTGTTGATTTCCCGGCGATTTGGAGAAGCTCCAAAGCGTGAGTCACTATATCCCAATGCCGGGCGCGAAATTTCCGGAGACCGTTGTGGACGTCCCTTGACGCGCCATCAATTGGAATCACCCATCGGTCCACAAAATTCCAAGACGCCAAGTCGTGAGGCATTTTTATCGCGTTGGTGCCGATTTGCGTGGTTAAACCCAAGCTCTTGGCAAATTGTAAAATGGATTTCAGATCATGGGGCCAAAAGAAGGGTTCCCCGCCGCCAAATATGGCGCTTGAAAACCCGCGGCGTTTGAAGTCGCGCAATAGGGACTCGGCCACGGTATAACTCATGGTATCCATCGTGTCTTCGGTAATGCAGAACGAGCACGTCATGTTGCACTTGGGTTGCAACATCATAACGCCATGTTGAATCTTGGTTTGAAAGTTTAAGTCCGTCATAGGTCTCACCGCAAAAGATCTTTCGCCATTCACTGCTCGGGCTCCTTAAATTATAGCTAGCACCTCCGTGATTATGAAGATAGTCTCAGCTCATGCTTGATCCAAACTTTTGGCGCGAAAAACTGGCGCCGTATACTGTTAAATCCAATGCCATCGGCGCGCGGCAGGTTTTACTCACGCTCATCCCGTTTGTGCTTCTCTGGTGTGGCTACGCGTATTGCGTGGAGATTTCTCGCTGGTTTGTCGTCCCGTTTTGCATGGTTATAAGTATTTTTCTTCTCCGCTTTTTTGTTTTAATGCATGATTGCGGTCACAATTCGTTGTTTAAATCCAAGCGCGCCAACCAAATCGTCGGGTTTTTTCTTGGAGTCATTACCGGGATGCCGCAATTTGTTTGGTCAAAAAATCATGCCTATCACCACAATACCAATGGGGACTGGGTAAAGTACGGTGGCGTATTTAATATCATTTCGACCGACCGGTACGCACAGTTGTCAGAAAAGGATCAGAGGCGCTATTGGCTTATTCGTCAGCCGATGATTCTTGTTCCTGCGGGATTTTTCTACGTGCTTTTCAACCCCCGATTCAATTGGCTCTTGGGGACGGTCATGATGCTCGGAAATATAGGCAAATCCATCCTGACGTTCAATTTCGCACAAGCCGCCAGCACAGCTAGAAAATGGGAGACCAAATACTGGAAGACGAAAAAAGACTATCTGCATATGACATACAACAATCTTGCTTTGCTCTGCATTTGGATCGTTATGTGCAAGACGATCGGGGCGGCGGAATTCTTTCTTTTGTATGCCACCTCCACGTCGCTGGCGGGCTCAATCGGGATCTTGGTTTTCACAATCCAACATAACTTTGAAGGCTCTTATGCAACAGATACCGCTCGAGTGAACCATTATCGCGCCGCGCTTGAGGGGACCAGTATGCTTGTTCTGCCTAAAATACTAAATTGGTTTACCGCCGATATCGCATATCATCATGTTCACCATCTTTCGACCGCCGTTCCAAATTATAAATTGGCGGCGTGCCACGAAGAGCTCGAACCATTGTTTGTCGGCGTAAAAAGAGTTTACCTTCGCGATGTTCTGACGACATTTGATTTTCAATTGTGGGACACTAAACAGCAGAAAGTGGTATCTAGGCAGGCTGTACACCAAGCTTAGGGCGTGCATAAATTCAAACAGCACCTCTACTGGAATCATATAATTTGAGTCGATTCGGCGAGCGTTTCAGAATGATACGACGAAGTGTTAGTCGATTTTATGTAGATTGACAGTGCTGTCGGCCAGGGGCGCAATTGATTCGCTTTCATTAGGTATAGGAATTGCATATCTAGTTATACATGATGTTTCGGCCAATGATTAACTAAGGCTGAACAAAGGGGGGATCGTGATTTCAACAAAAACTATAGGGATTGCAATTCTGGTTGTCGGCACGGCGTTGTTTTTTCAAAACTGTGGTAAGGTCGGATTTTCTTCTCTTAACTCTTCTCCGACGTTATCGGCGCAATCGACGCCCGTCATACCGAACACGCCCCCTGGGCCGACCTCAAATTCAAATCCGACTACCAATACGAACACAAACGTCAATACAAATACGAATGCGCCGACAAACGGCAATGCGGTCACACCCACTCCTCCGACAACAACCAGCGTAGCGTCTACCGGTGACGACACTGACAACAGTTTAGGTCAAGCTAGTGGCGATAGCAGCGATGATGCGGATCTTGTCGAGTGTGATTTGGGTGCCAACGCAAAAGTGGTCTTTAATCCCGGCACTACGAAAACATTAGCGGATGGCAGCTCGAACGCGGTTGGCACGCGAGTTTGCATGTCCAAGCATGCCTGTTTGGATCTTGTGAATGCCTACGCGCAGTCGCACAACTGCACGCTAGCGGTTGGAGCGGCAACTTCACCCAACAATACGACATCATGCACTCAAGTCTTTCCCGGCAGTGAAGGGGTTTGTAACAACGCTCAAATCTTAAGTGATGATGCGGTCGAGAGTATTCTGACAAGCATGAGTACAACAGCCAATTAAGCGAAGGCGCGGCTCGGTCCGCGCTGTGCAATCCGGCACGCCCGAGACGTCTGAAAAATGGTGGAGGCGCCGGGAGTTGAACCCGGGTCCGCGAGTGATTCACATTAAGGCCAACGCTACATGCTTAGTTTGTGATTTATGTTGCCACTTGCGCGTCCACAAACAAACTCAAAAGCGGCCATTCTCTGAAAAATTTAAACTGTTCGCGCAGAGAAGCCACGAACAATCGAGGTGACTAAATGACGCCTTCTGTGAGCCGCCACCACTCCCACAGTCAGCGTGCTGAACCTAATTAGGCAGCAAGTTGAAAATCGTTGCCGATTATCAGTTTGATCGTTTTTTATCGAGGTCCGATCTCCCCG
>DAIDJH010000194.1 GCA_027451425.1 Bdellovibrionales bacterium
TCTTGCGCAAAATGCTCCCGCCGATGCCCTTCGTGAGCGCTACCGGATTCGCGCGATGGATATAGCCGAGTCGTCATTGTCCGATGCGCAAATTGCAACCGTTGCCGACGATTCGTCGTTTGGGTTTGTTCAATTCCCCGCCATCTATCGTGTTGGCGTGCAAGAATTTGAAAACCGCGACTATGATAAGGCAGAAAATGATTTTCAAAAATTGATCTCTACTGCCCCAAACTCCGATCTTGCCGAAAGCGCGAAAAAATACGTCCAACAAATCGATGCCCGCAGACAAGTGGAGCCGTTTACAATAGGCGCTATTTTGCCAATTACGAGCCGAAACGAAATGATCCGACAGAGCGCGCGCCGCACCTTGCGTGGGTTGGAGCTTGGGCTTGGAATTTACGATAAGCATCCGTCAAAATTTAAGCTCGCCGTTATGGACAGCGAAGGGAACCCCGATGTCGCCAGACGGGCTGTCAACCGCTTGGTCGTGAAAGATAATGTGATCGCGATCGTCGGTGACATTCTTTCTCGAACGGCCGGACCGGTTGCTGAAAAAGCGGAGGAGCTTGGCGTTCCGGTCATAAGCCTTTCGCAGAAGCTTCACCTCACTGATATCGGCGACGATGTTTTTCAAAACGCGCTGACCGGCAGCTCACTTGTCAAAGAGCTGGTGCAAACCGCAATGAATAAGTTCGGAATGAAACGCTTTGCCATTCTTTACCCAAATAACGGGTACGGCGTGGAGTATGCCAACCTTTTTTGGGATGAAGTTGTCTCGCGTGGCGGAGTGATTACGGGCGCGCAAGTTTACGCGCAAAATGAAACTGATTTTCATGGCTCCGTTTCGCGTCTTCTTGGCACGTTTTATCTTGAGGCACGCTCCGACGAATATCTCGTTCGATTAAAAAAGTGGTTCCACGACCAACGGCTTGTTTCGCCTCGCCGTCATTTGTCGGTACCGGACGACATTCTCCCCCCCGTCACGGATTTCGACGCTATTTTCATACCCGATGACGTGAAAGCACTCGGGCAAATCACGTCTCGATTGAAGGCAAGCGACGTGGGCGATAACGTTTGGCTTCTTGGCACGAATCTTTGGAACACCCAGGCTCTTATCGATCGCGAAACTGCGTTGGCCGACAAAACCCTTTTTGTCGACTCAACGGGCGTGGTCGATAATTCCTTCACACGCACACCATTTTATTCGAATTACCAAACCTTGTTCGGCGAACCACCTACAGTATTTGAAGCACAAGCCTATGATACGGGGAGTATTTTGAAATCTCTGATTGAAGGTGGCGTGCGCTCGCGACCAGCGCTTAGAGATGCCTTGCTCCATATTCGACAGCTTCATGGTTTAACCGGCGACATTAGCGTCGATACAGATCGCGAGTTCACGCGCCCACTCACGGTTCTTACTGTGAAAGACAGCAAAATCCAGCCCGCTGACCCACATTAACCCCCACGACCGGCAGCGTTGTCTCATTTGCGAAAGGGGGGTGCCTCAATGCGTCCCATACCAGAAAAAATTCTGAACCTATGTAGAGAAAAACTGATTACCGCGAAATCTGAACTTCTTAATCGTATTCGCGAAAATCTCCACGACTATAGGTCCCGTGACCGCGGCGGAGACGAAACAGACCAGGCCGCAGACGTCCTGGCTGAAGGTCAGTTTTTGGTGAATCAGGATCGTCTGCGACACCAACTCCTTGAAGTGGAAATCGCTCTAGCCAAGATGGAGCGCGGGATCTACGGCATCTGCGAGGAGACCGAGGAGCCAATCGAAGCTGAGCGGCTTCTCTCGATTCCCTGGACTCGACTGAGCGTTGAGGGGGCTGAACTCCGCGAAGACATATCCAAACGTCACGCAAAATAATCGTATAGACATCTCAAAACAGATCTAAAGCCTCCGCGCGCAAATCCGAAAAGATAGTTAGCGTATTCGTGGAGGCGCCATGAAGTTTGACGATAAAGTCCTATCGATCCCAGAGAATTTGCCCCTTTTGCCGATTCGGGATGTTGTTATTTTCCCCTACATGATCTTTCCCTTATATGTTGGCCGCGATAACTCAATTCGCGCCGTCGAAGAGGCTCTGTCGAAAAATCGACTTATATTCTTAGCTTCTCAAAAGGAAATTTCAGAAGAAAATCCGACGGAGAGTTCTATCTATCGCGTGGGCACCGTGGCGATGATTCTTCGCATGAGAAAACTTCCCGACGGACGAGTGAAAATTTTCATTCAAGGCGTTTCAAAGGGAGAAATTAAGTCGTTTGTAAAAACCGAGCCTTTTTTTGAAGTGCGTTGCGAGAAAATTCCTGACGTGCCAATGCAAGGCTCGCCGATCGAATTCGAAGCCATGATTCGTACGGCGAAAGAGCACCTTGAGAAAATCATCGCTCTTGGGCGCATGCTTTCTCCTGACATCTTGCTTGTGCTTGACGACGTGACTGATCCGGGCCGCATGGCCGATCTCATTGCCTCGAATTTAAACTTGAAGGTGAGTGACGCACAAAAAGTACTTGAAACCCTCGACCCCAAAAAGCGTCTTCAACTTGTGAATGACATCTTGGCAAACGAACTCGAAGTTTTGCAAATGCAGGCAAAAATTCGCAGTCAGGCAAAAGACGAGATGTCGAAAACACAGCGCGAGTATTTTTTGCGTGAACAAATGCGCGCAATTAAAAACGAGCTTGGCGATGGAGATACAAAATCAGAAGAAGTTGAAGAGCTTCGTGAGAAAATAAAATCAAAGGGGATGCCTGAGGCCGTTCAGACCGAAGCCATGAAGCAACTTGGTCGACTTGAGCGCATGCATCCTGACGCCAGTGAAGCGTCGATGCTCCGCACGTATCTTGACTGGCTCATCGACTTGCCCTGGTCACAATCAACATCCGACATATTAGATATAGATCGCGCGAAAAAGATTTTAGACGAGGATCATTACGACCTTCATAAGGTGAAGGATCGCATTCTTGAGTTTTTAGCCGTGCGAAAATTAAAAGATCGTGACATGCGTGGCCCCATCTTGTGTTTCGCCGGCCCGCCTGGCGTGGGCAAAACATCGCTTGGCAAAAGTATCGCCAAAGCCATGGGGCGTGAGTATTTCCGCTTGTCTCTTGGTGGAGTTAAAGACGAGGCGGAAATTCGCGGTCACCGACGCACATACGTTGGCGCCATGCCCGGCAAAATTATTCAAGCACTCAAGACCGTAAAGACCAACAATCCTGTTATTGTGCTCGATGAAATAGATAAATTGGGGAGCGACTTTAGAGGAGATCCGAGCGCCGCTATGCTCGAAGTTCTTGATCCTGAACAAAACTCGACTTTTCGCGATAATTACCTCAACATCGATTTTGATTTGAGTACCGTTCTTTTTATCGCAACTGCGAACGTGATCGAAAATATTCCGGGCGCTCTACGCGATCGGATGGAGCTAATTAATATTTCGGGCTACACAGAAAACGATAAGCTTATTATTGCCAAAAAACATATTATTGATAAGCAGGTTAAGCAAAACGGCGTTACCGCTGAAACCGTTGAGTTCACCGATGACGGCGTTCGATCTCTTATCTCCGGATATACCCGCGAGGCCGGCGTGCGAAATCTTGAACGTGAAATTGGCTCGATATGCAGAAAAGTTGCCAAACGAGTCGTTTCGGGCGATATGTCAAAAATTGTTGTCACGCCTGAAAACGTACACGAACTCCTTGGCGCGCCACGATTCTTGCGCGACGAACGCTTGACGGAAAGCCAAGTCGGCATAGTGACCGGCCTGGCCTGGACGCAGGTGGGCGGCGAAATTCTTTATGTCGAAGCGCTGAAGATGAAAGGTAAGGGCGGCCTCGTTCTAACAGGACAGTTGGGGGACGTAATGAAGGAGTCAGCCAAAGCCGCACTATCGTACGCTCGCGCCCACGCCGAAGAGATTGGAGTCGACGCCTCGGTTTTTGAGGACACTGAAATTCACGTGCATTTGCCGGCCGGCGCAACTCCGAAAGATGGGCCATCCGCCGGGATCACACTTGCCACGGCAATTATCAGCCTTCTAACCGACACGCCCGTCCGCATGGATCTGGCCATGACCGGTGAAGTAACTCTGGCTGGTCGCGTGCTTCCGATCGAACAGCGCGGGTTCGTGCAGGCGACGGCGGATCAGGAATGCCGCGAGCGCGGGGACGATGCCGACGGCAAACATCCCGCGCCAGCCGATCAATGGCAGCAGTACCGGCGTGACGAGCG
>DAIDJH010000195.1 GCA_027451425.1 Bdellovibrionales bacterium
CGGCGACTTGCCTTGTTTGTTGTTGGAAGTTATGGAGTCAATCCGCGCCACGTAAAAATCTCAATCGTAATTTTCTTGGAGTTTTCACCGCAACTGCAGTGGCGGCTATAGCGGGCGGATTACGACACTCCTATCCAGCCGCAACGGCCGCGCAAATGTTCACGGCTTTGAGCGCCAGCGTTTTGGTTTTTGCGGGGGTTGCGGCGTACAATTTGTGGTTGATCAACGTTCAACTGCTATTGGGTGAAAACCGGTCGCTTCGCATCTCGCGCTGGATTTTTCGCGCATTGCTCGTCGTTTACCTCGTCACAGTTTGGCATCATGGGCACACGTTTTTAACCGCACTTGCCGCGTACTTGCCACCGGCGGCCATTTTGTTTGTGATAGCTTGCTTGCGCGCCATGCATGCAAAAAACAGATTCTATTTTTTAGGAGTGGTGGGGTTGCTACTGTGCTTTATCGCGGCGGCCATCGAAATTTCTCGATTTCAACTTAACTCCGTTTATCTCACGAGCGACGTGCTCTACGACGTTTTTGAAGGATTCGGTCTTTGGGGAGTGTATTTGTTCGGCAGTCGCATTTCGCGGCTCACGAGTCTTTAGAACAACATACCCTAGTATCTCAGTAAGTTTGCACCCCATGTGAAGCCGGCGCCGAAGGCAACAAACGCCACTAAATCGCCACGTTTTATTTTGCCGAGCTGAACGGCCTCGTCAAATGTAATGGGGATAGTAGCCATTGTGGTATTGCCATAACGATCGAGCGTGTGATGGGTTTTTTCAAAAGGGATGCCCAACTCTCCGAGAACCATTTGGTTGATGCGCATATTGGCCTGATGAGCGACAACAAAATTGAGATCGGATGCTCTCAAATGGTTGCGGTCGAGAAGTTCCGTCATCACCTCGCACATTCGAGTCACGGCATTTTTGAAAACGAGCTTGCCTTCCATATGAGGGTAAATAGACGTGTCAAATTTTGTATTTTCAGATAGGCGGGGAAAATCATTTGCGGAGGGCTTGATAACCGTTAAGGCATCGGCGAACTTTCCTTCGCTATGAAGACAGCTATCAAGGATGTGCGGCGTCTTTTCGTCACAAGCTTCGACAATCATTGCTCCCGCGCCATCACCGAACAGCACTGAAACATCGCGCCCTCGGGTGGTCAAATCGAGACTTGTCGAGTGAATTTCAGAACCAACTATTAGAATGCGCTTATATTGACCGGAGCGAATCCAAGCGTCAGCAACAGAAAGAGCGTAGACAAATCCCGAACATTGATTGCGTATGTCTAACGCCGGTACGGGCTTTGAAAACCCAAGCTCGCGTTGAAGCAAAACGCCAGTGCCCGGAAAAATATAATCGGTGATCAAGGCGCCAAATATAATCATGTCAATATCATCGGCTTTGAGCTTGCCGCGCTCGAGGGCTTGTCGGCTTGCTGACGCGGCCATGCCGCGAGTAGTTTCTCCCGGCGAAACCCAGCGGCGCTCCTTTATTCCAGAGCGCTGTTGAATCCACTCATCGCTTGTGTCCATGAGTTCTTCGAGATCTCTGTTAGTGACAACTCGGCTGGGGACGTACATCCCGGTTGAAACGATTCGCGTTCGCGTTGCCATGTGGCCCCCTTTAGCGCCGGCTCAGTTTTTCAAGATATAGCACAAAGGCGTAATCGAGCGCGATGTCTTTTAATGACTCAAACCTTCCCGTGACGCCAGAGTGCCCGGCCGACATCTCAGTTTTGAGCAGCAGCAGTCGTTCGGGCCGCGTCGTGTGGTCGCGCAATTTGGCTAACCATTTGGCGGGCTCCCAATACTGTACTTGCGAGTCGTGATAGCCGGTTGTGATTAAAATGTGAGGATAGGCTTGCCGGCGAACATTATCGTATGGCGAATAGGATTTTATATACTTGTAGTCGCCGCGACGGTTGGGGTTGCCCCATTCTTCGTATTCGTTGGTGGTGAGCGGCAGGGTGTCGTCTAGCATCGTTGTGAGGGCGTCGACAAACGGCACGGCCGCAACGATCCCATTGTACAAATCCGGACGCATATTAGCGATGGCGCCCATGAGAAGACCGCCGGCGCTTCCGCCCATTGCGTAGACATGGCCTGGTTTGCCCCAGCCATTTCGGAGTAAAAATTGAGTTGCTGCTATAAAATCCAAAAAAGTATTTTTCTTTTTTTGCAGCTTTCCGCTTTCATACCAGTGGCGCCCCATTTCGCTCCCGCCGCGAATGTGAGCGATTGCAAAAATAAACCCGCGGTCAAGAAGGCTGAGGGCCGTTCGGCGGAAATAAGGGTCGCAGTTGAGCCCATAGGATCCATAACCGTAAACGAACAAAGGATTTTTGCCCTTCGTGCCTTTGCCGGAGCTTTTTACGCGATCTTTTCTATAGACAAGAGAAATCGGCACTTTCGCACCATCATGGCTGGTGGCCCAGAGGCGCCTAGAAACATATTTGCGCTGATTGAATGTTGGCACCTCGGTTACTTTTAGCACCGCTGAGCGCATGGTTTTGAAATTGAAAGAGTAAACAGTTTCTGGTCGATTCAGCGATTCGTAATCGTAGCGAAACTCGTCGGCCGCGTATTCAGCGTTTGCGCCAAGCTCAACCGTATAAGTCGGGTCCGGAAATTGAATAGACCGGCGCCTTGGTTTTTGTCGAGATTTGGCGAGGACTTTTCGTGAAAAATAAGAAAGGCGGGGCAAGCCATTTTTTCGCTCCTCGAGGACAATCCAGTCTTTCAACACGAGGACATCCTCGATGAGGACGTCTCCCCTGTGCGGGATGATTTCGTGCCAATGTCGCCTTTCACACTTATTTTTGTCTACACGGAACAGTCGAAAGTTTTTGGCCTGGTCATTTGATAGCACAAAATACTCGGCGCCGCCGTCAAAAAGGGTGTACTCGTGGTTGGCTTTGCGTTTTAAAAATGTTTTGAAGCGAGGGTGAGCGTCAAACGCGTTTGCCGAGCGCCACTCCGATGTCGTGCTACTTTCGGAGTGAATAAAAACTTCGCGTTTTGTAAGTGCTTTACTGACATAAACAAAAAATTTTTCGTCACGCTCGAAGTAAACAAGTTCAGATTTTTTCTGCGTTCCGATTTTATATTGATGTATGCGATCAAAGCGCAAAGTTTTTGGATTTTGCTTTCCGAATAACACGGTTTTACTGTCGTTGAGCCAGACGGCATTGCCGGTGGTGCTGGGGATATTCTCGCGCAAGACTTCACCGGTGAGTAAATTTTTAAAATGGATTGTGTAGAATCGCCGTCCGACGGTATCCGCAGCGAATAAAAGCCAATTTTGATCAAACGACACCGACACTGTTGCCACGTCAAAATATTTGTGATTTTTAGCCAACCGATTCACATCGAGAATAATTTCTTCGCGTGCCTTTCGGCGGCAGTAAATCGGATATTCACGCCCCTTCTCGTAGCGAGTGTAATAGAAATACTCGCCTAGGCGATAAGGCGCGGACGAGTCGTTTTCTTTGATGCGCCCCTTGAACTCAAGGTAAAGTTTTTTCTGTAGAGATTGTGTTGCGCGCAGTTTTCGGTCAGTGTACGCATTTTCAGCGCGTAAAAAATCGAGGACCGGCTTTGAGTCGCGCGCGCGAAGCCAATAGTATGGATCTTCGCGCCGGTCGCCGAATTTCGTAAGAACGTTGGGTTTTTGCTTATGCTTGGGCCAGTCCGTCACTTGCCCGCTGCTTCTTGTGCCGCTGGTTCAACTTTGAATGTCTCTACCGGAGCGGCGGCGGCTTCTTCAGCGCGACTTTCTGTGGCACGACGATTTGCATAATCAATTAATTTAGAACGATATTCTTTTCCCCACGCGCCAAGCTCACGAATTGCGGGTTCAAGGCTGCGGCCAAGATCCGTCAGCGAATATTCAACGCGAGGAGGGACCTCATAAAACATTTTGCGGTCGACAAGACCATCTTGTTCAAGTTCGCGAAGTTGCTGGGCGAGCATTTTCACCGTTATCCCTTTGATTTCACGCTTTAACTCACCAAAGCGTTTTTTAGAATCGCGCAAACGCCAAATAATGACGGGTTTCCATTTGCCGCCGATAATTCGGATCGCAAGTTCAACCGGGCAGTGAACGGACGCGAGGGCGCGCTTTGCGCCGCCAGTCTTCATTCTTTTGACAAGAGCGATTTCCTGCTCGCTGATTTTATTTTGATCGCGGTTTTCATCGCCGCGCTCTTTCATGTCTAACATATAAGGAC
>DAIDJH010000196.1 GCA_027451425.1 Bdellovibrionales bacterium
GCCGTCAACCAAGGTGGACGACGAAAGGGTGCTGCATGTATCTACCTCGAAACCTGGCATGCCGACATCGAAGAGTTTTTACAACTTCGCGACAATACCGGTGACGAAGCACAACGAACTCATAACTTGAATCTCGCCAACTGGGTTCCCGATCTGTTCATGAATCGGGTAGAAGCTGACGCCATGTGGTCGCTTTTTGACCCGAAAGAAGTACCAGAGCTTGTCGACCTCTACGACACTGAATTTGAAAAAGTGTATCTCGCGGCTGAAGAACAAAAAAAGTTTGTTAAACAAATCAAGGCTCGCGATCTCTACAGCCGCATGATGAAAACGCTGGCTCAGACCGGTAATGGTTGGATGACGTTTAAAGACGCCTCCAACAAACGGTGCAATCAAACCGGCACGTCAGGCCAAACCGTGCATCTATCGAATCTATGCACTGAAATTTTAGAAGTGACTGACGACAAAGAAACTGCGGTGTGCAATCTTGGCTCGATCAACCTCAATAATCACTACCTCGATGGGAATTTTGATTTCGATAAACTCGCGGCAACCGTAAAAACCGCCATCAAATATCTAGATCGGGTGATCGATATCAACTTTTATCCGATTGCAACGGCCAAATCGTCGAACTCGAAATGGCGTCCGGTGGGCCTTGGGATTATGGGCCTTCAAGATCTGTTCTTTCGTATGCACGTCCCCTTCGATTCAGGTGAGGCGCTGAAACTCTCAACTCAAATTCAAGAGACAATTTATTATCATGCCCTAAAAACTTCTTGTGAACTCGCTGAAAAACACGGCCCACATGAAGCTTTTCCGGTCACGCGCGCGGCTAAAGGCGAACTGCAGTTCGATAGTTGGGGAATTGTGCCAGAAGACATGGAGAAGTGGGAAAAACTCCGCCGCAAAATTAAAAAAACAGGGCTACGCAATTCGCTCATGATCGCAATTGCTCCGACGGCGACGATCGCCTCGATCACCGGAGTCTACGAAGCCACCGAACCGCAGATTTCGAATTTGTTTAAACGCGAAACACTCTCGGGAGAATTTATTCAAATCAATCGATATTTGGTTACAAAACTCAAGCAGTTGGGCCTATGGAGCGAAGATCTGCGCAATCGTATCAAAGCCAACGAAGGGTCGATTCAAGATATCGACGAAATCCCCTCCGACGTAAAATTGGTTTACCGAACCGTTTGGGAAATCCCGCAAAAGGCATTGATCGACATGGCGGCCGCTCGCGGGCCGTATATCGATCAAAGTCAAAGCTTGAACCTATTTCTTGAATCGCCGACAATTGGCAAACTTTCGAGCATGTATATGTATGCCTGGAAGGCCGGTCTCAAGACCACCTATTATCTGCGCTCGCGTCCCGCGACCAAAATTGCAAAAGTCACAACCGGGCGAAGCGATACCGATCCGACGCCCAAGAAATCTTACACCGATACCGAGGCCATCGCTTGTTCGCTTGAAAACCCCGAAGCTTGCGAAGCCTGTCAATAAAAGGAGCTGAAAATGATTTTAGATCCCGGATTCAATTTAACTTTGCGACCAATGAAATACCCGGTGTTTTTTGAAATGTACAAAAACGCCCTTAAAAATAATTGGACTGTCGATGAAGTGGATTTCAGCTCCGACGTCACAGACCTTACAATGAAGCTCAACCCCGCCGAAAAATTTCTCATTCAACGGCTCGTGGCGTTTTTTGCCACTGGTGACTCCATCGTCAGCAATAATCTCGTGCTGAATCTGTACAAGCACGTGAACTCTCCCGAAGCCCGCCTCTATTTGTCACGGCAACTTTTCGAAGAAGCCCTTCACGTGCAATTTTATCTCACCCTTCTTGACACCTATATTCAAGACCCCAAAGAGCGCGAAGCGGCGTTCGCGGCCATTGATAACATCCCGTCCATTCGCAAAAAGGCACAGTTTTGCTTCAAGTGGATGGACTCGATTCATTCGCTCAATAGCCTGAATACAATTGAAGACAAACGCAAATTTCTAATGAACCTTATTTGTTTCGCGACCTGCATCGAGGGCCTTTTCTTTTTTGGTGCGTTTGCCTATGTTTATTATCTTCGCTCAAAAGGACTTTTGAGTGGTCTCGCATCAGGCACGAATTGGGTTTTTCGCGACGAAAGCTGCCATATCGACTTCGCCATGAAGGTCATCGATTTGGCCCGTGAAGAAGAGCCATCGCTTTTTGACGAGCGTATGGCTGAAATGGTGAAAGTCATGATGGAAGAAGCCATTCAAGCTGAACTCACTTTCGCTCAGGAGTTTTTAGATTCCGGTTTGCCAGGCTTAAGCCTTCGCGACATGAAAACGTATTTGCAATTTGTCGCCGATCAGCGGCTCGAGCGCCTTGGCATCCCCGCCATATACAAAACCAAAAACCCGTTTAGCTTCATGGAGCTTCAAGATACCCAAGAACTCACTAACTTTTTCGAACGTCGGGTTTCAGCTTATCAAGTCGGGGTGACTGGCGACGTAACTTTTGATGAGAGTTTTTAGAGCCTCAAGACTCTTTTCTGGCTTTAGAAAAGAGTCAATTGCCCCGCATCCGCCAATGCCCCGCCAACCCGTTGTGAAGTTAATCGTACGCCAATACCAAGCAGACGAACGGGTTTGTTTTGCCGTTTGACAGCCGTGACGAGCATCTCGCGAAAGATTTCAAGCGAAGGGACGCGGACCCGGCTCGTTTCAAGTGTCGTTTGTTTAAAATCGAAAAATTTTATTTTGACGACTATCGCGCGAATGAGATCCATTGCCTGATTTTTATTGAGTCGCGCCATAAGATCGTCATACAGCTCGGGAAGTTTATTAACACATTCATCCACCGTTTTAAGATCGTGATTGTACGTCGACTCGACGCTAATCGATTTTCTTTCAGTATCGACTTCGACCTCGCGCTTATCGATCCCTCGGCACAGATCGTAGAGCCGCAATCCCCATGAGCCAAATTGCCTCTTAAGCTCTTCGCTTGTAAGGTTTTGCAAATCCTCGCACGTGTATACGTTTGCGCCATGCATTTTTCGCGCCGTCACCTTACCAACCCCGGGAATTTTTTCGACTTTCAATTTTTTAACAAATTCGGAAACCATTGCGGGCGTAATGGTGAACTGTCCGTTCGGCTTCTTCCAATCACTCGCTACCTTGGCTAA
This sequence comes from Bdellovibrionales bacterium, assembly GCA_027451425.1. Taxonomy (GTDB): domain Bacteria; phylum Bdellovibrionota; class Bdellovibrionia; order Bdellovibrionales; family UBA1609; genus RBG-16-40-8. The sequence continues at coordinate 3,165 of DAIDJH010000196.1, forward strand.
AAATTTATTGGGAGCCACTCCCGCCGAAGCCGTGAGGCCCGTTTCATTGAAAATTTGGTTTCTGATCTCAGTCGCAATTTTTGTCGCGATGCCATCCATAATTTTGCTGTTCGTCACATCCAGATAAGCTTCGTCGAGTGATAATGGTTCAATCACGTCGCTGAATCGGTTAAGAATCGCGCGCACCTTGCGACTTTCAGCCCGGTATTTATCGAAATTGAGCGGCAGCAAAATTAAATCGGGACATAATTTTACCGCTTGCGCCGATGGCATGGCCGAACGCAAGCCAAATTTACGCGCCTCATAGCTCGCTGTTGTGAGAACCCCCCGTTGGTCCGGCCGGCCACCAACGGCAACAGGTTTGCCTTTTAAGACAGGATTATCACGAATTTCAACCGCTGCATAAAAGCAGTCCATATCAACGTGAATAAACTTTCGAATATGGTCAACTTGCTCCATCAATTGATATACTAAGACGTTTATGAAGAAAAACAATCTCCTCAACGGAATGAGAATCGTAAATCTAGGATACAATTTGCCCGGCCCACTAGCCGCCTATCGACTGAGAGAGCTCGGTGCTTCAATCGTCAAAGTTGAACCCACACAGGGTGATCCGCTGCAAAAAGCGAGTTCTGAATTTTATGAATTTTTGACGAGAGAACAGAAAATTATCCGTTTAGATTTAAAAACTGAAAAAGACCAAACAGTGTTGAATCGTTATCTCGAAACTGCCGACCTAATAATTACTTCGTCAAAACCCGAGTCGTTGAATCGCCTCAAATTAGACATCCCATCTTTACGTCGGCGATTTCCGAAACTCTGCGTTCTCAATATCGTGGGCTATGCGTCACCTTCTCACAATCGCACCGGGCACGACCTGACCTATCAAGCCCAAGCCGGGCTCATTCAATACCCAATTATGCCGAGTACATGCTTAGCCGACATTGCTGGAGCAAACGAAGCATGCCTTCAATCTTTGCTGCTTCTATTAGCTCGTAAAAAATTGGGGCGTGGGGGTCACAGGCAAGTTTCTCTGCACGGTTCGC
>DAIDJH010000197.1 GCA_027451425.1 Bdellovibrionales bacterium
ATTTTCAGGCAAAAGATGAGGTTGTCGAGCGGCCGAAAGTCGATCGATCTGGACTTTCGCCGGATCTACAAAAAATCGAAGAAATTTTAGATCGAACTATCCGTCCGGGGCTTCAATCCGACGGTGGCCATTTGCAAGTTGTTGAATTTAAAAACAACCACCTTAGAATTTTATATCAGGGGGCGTGCGGTGGCTGCCCGAGTGCCATGATGGGAACGCTCGATGCTATTCAGGGGATTTTACGCAACGAACTCAAGAACGATGAGATCACCGTCGAACCCGTATAGGAAGAATTCTGATGCAGAAGGGTTTTAACTCCGACATTTCTTACAAGGGCATGACCTATCATGTTCAGACCGAAGACTGGGGTGTTGAAAACCCATTTTTTGTGAGTCAGGTTTTTCGCCAAGGCGCGGTTTTGCGCACGATTAAAATTCCCTACACCAAAGTTTTACCGCGCGGGACATCTTCCGATGCGAAAGCGATTTCGGTGGCGCTAGAAACTCAACACTTTTCCGTTCTAGACTTACTGGTCTCAGGTCAGTTGTTGTAAGTTCCGCACTCGCCTCGGTCGCTCCGCTCGATTAGTATAAAAGAATGATCGAATTTTCTCATGCGTATAAAGTGTACCCCGGCACGGCAGCGCCGATTCATGCACTTAAAGACATCAATTTAAAAATTGAAAAAGGCGAGTTTGTTTTTTTGACCGGCCCGAGTGGCGCCGGTAAAACAACGCTTTTTCGTCTGCTTTCCGCATACGATCGGCCGACATCGGGGCGAGTTTGCGTTTCAGGGTTTGACTTAAACGAACTGAAGCCAAAGCAGGTTCCTTTTTTCCGCCGGCACCTGGGGGTTGTTTATCAAGATTTTAGGCTTCTCAAGCAGCGAACAATTTTTGAAAATGTGGCGCTGCCGCTTGAAGTTCGTCGCGAAAAATCTCGGTATATAAAATTGCGAGTCGAAGATGTGCTTGAGCAAATGAGATTGTCGCACAAGCGCGATGAATTTCCGAGCCAACTTTCGGGCGGAGAGCAGCAGCGAGTGGCCATTGCGCGTGCGCTTGTTCATCACCCAAACGTGTTATTGGCTGACGAGCCGACTGGCAATTTGGACCCAGAGCTAAGTCGCGACATCATCGCAATTTTCGATAAAATCAACGCCCAGGGGACAACTGTTTTTATTGCAACACATGACCATGAGTTGGTGCGGAGTCGCGCTTGCCGCACAATCGAAATTCAAGGCGGTGCCATCGTATGATTGAGGCCATGTCACGTCTCGCGCGTTCGTTGCGCTTCCAACCCATGACGCAACTCACGACATTCACGGTCTTGGTGGCAAGCTTTGTCGTATTGACGGCTGCAATTTTATTGGAACAAAATTTCGCTTCATTTCTCACGCATTGGGGCCGCGAAGTTAAAGTTGATGTGTATTTGCGAGATGGTGTAACCACAGATGCGACGGATACGCTCAAAAAAACAATCGAATCGTCGGGCCTATTTTCTGAAATCACATATTTTTCTAAGGACCAGGCTGCAGCTCAATTGGAAAAGCGCTTGGGGCGATACCTGCCTGGCGTAATAGATGATTTGGGCGCTGACAATCCCCTCCCGGCGAGTTTTGAACTTAAAGCTCAACATGGAATTGTTTCGCAACTTGATTACGAGAAAATCGTGCGCTTCGTTAAAAGTATAAAAAAGCAAACGGGCGTGGATGACGTCTCCTACGGCCAGGGGTGGGTTGAAAACTACGCGTCGGCGCTACACGTATTTTCTCTTTCAATCGGAGTGTTCATGCTTGTGCTCCTTGCCGGATGCATTTTTGTCATTGGCAATGCAACCGGCAATGCAATTTCACACCGGCGGGACGAAATTGAAATCATGGAGCTTTTTGGCGCCACGAAGGACATGATTATCGGGCCATTTGTTTTCGAAGGTGTGATCATGGGCTTTGCAGCGTCGGTTATGGCGCTCGTCTTGTCGTATGTATTCTATAAATATCAATTTGATTTGTTGAGCCAAAGCCTGTCATTTTGGAACTTTCAGTCCGCGGTAAAATTTTTATCGCTTTCACGCATTGCTTTAATAGTCACGATTGGCACAAGTCTTGGTGGGGTAAGCGCGCTTCTTTGGGCGCGAAGGATCGCGACCGGCTGGGCCGCCGCCGAGGCAAAATGACGCGCGCGTTATCCTTGCCAACCGTTGCCGTTATTTTTACGAGCGTTTTGATCTCAACTTCTTTAGTTTGGGGCGATGTGCTTGTTGAAAAGTATCGGCAGGCGGACGGGCAAATGCAAAAGCTCGATGTGGTGAGCCGGCAGGTGATGAGTTCGCTTTATCAAATCAATTTTCGTATGAATCGCGTCAGTAAAAAGCGCAATCGATTGAGCACGGAGTTGGTTTCGGTTACGAATAAAGCGGAGCGTATGGCCCGTTCAATTGCCGATCTTGAGAATCAAATTGAAAGTCAAAAGACCCATCTCTCCAAACGGCTTCGTGCCATGTATATGATCGGCAATGAAGGGGTCGTGCGTTCGATTTTTTCAGCCTCTAACGCGCTAGAGCTCGACCAAAGTTTAAAATATTTAAAGATTATTAGTGAACACGACATAAAATTGATCAAAGCTTACCAGCGCAGCGTTGCGAAGCTTTCGCGAAAAAAGCGTCTTCTCAACGAGCGAGTACGGCATCTGCTAATGATTCGGCGTGATTTGAAGGCAAAAGAAAGTGAGCTGGCTAAAAGTCAAGACGCGAAATCAAAAATGCTAAAGCAGCTTTCCGTTGCAAGGCGGGCCGCGCTCGAAAGTTTGGCGGCTATTCGAGTTCAAGCTGGAGACCCGGGGCTGATGAACCTTATCAACTTGAGTTTTTACGATCACAAAGGTTTGATGGCGTGGCCTGTTAACGCCAAAGTCACAACTGATTTTGGTTTTGTCAAATCTCCGCATTATCACTATGTGCTCGAGCACAGGGGTTACGACTTTCATCTTAACGCTCCTCGAAAAATAACAAGTATATTCTCCGGGCGGATTGCGTTTGTTGGGGAGTTACCCGGCTATGAGCATGTCGTCATTGTCGATCATGGCGATCATTACTATTCGGTTTATGCCTATTTGGATCGGGCAACTGTTAAGCGTGGTCAAGATGTGCTCGAAGGTCAGCCCCTTGCTATGGCGAGCCAAGATCTCTATTTTGAAATTCGGCACTTTTCGGATGCGATTGATCCCAAACCATGGCTCAATAAGAACAGAGGTCATCTATGAAACGCTATATTTATCTCGTTGCTCTTTTTGCCGCATCGATCCCGCTTATTTTTTCGCTCGGTCATTACCGCACTGTACACGCGGCCACAAGTGACCGTTACGATGACCTGCAATTGTTCGCGAAAGTGCTCAATCTTGTGCAGGAGTATTACGTCGAAAAGGTCGACACGAAAAAACTGATTTACGGAGGCATCAAAGGGATGCTCCGCGAGCTTGACCCACATACCGATTTTTTACCGCCCGAAATATTTAAAGAATTTGAGAACGAAACGTCCGGTCAGTTCGGTGGCTTGGGCCTTGAAATGACAATCAAAGATGGCGTTTTGACGGTTATTGCGCCAATCGAAGATACGCCCGCCTATAAAGCCGGAATTAAACCTGGCGATAAAATTGTGACAATCAATGGTGAGTCGACAAAGGGTTTAAGCCTTGTTGAGGCAGCTGAATTGATGAAAGGCCATCGCGGGTCAAAAGTGATTTTGGGAATTTTCCGTGATGGATTTACTGAGCCAAAAAAGTTCGCGGTTAAACGGGGCATCGTGAAAATCAAATCCGTCAAATACGCCGACATGGGCGATGGCTACGCCTACATTCGGCTCACGAGTTTTATCGAAAATTCAGGGCGAGACATGAGGAATGCCATTGAAAGACACATGAAAAAACACCATGGCATGAAGGGGATGATCCTCGATTTGCGCCACAACCCAGGGGGCTTGCTCGATCAGGCCGTGGCGATCGCGAACCTTTTTGTCGCCAAAGGCGTAATTGTCTCTACCATGGATCGTGACAAGAAACAAAAACAGGTTATGTATGCGCAGCCGCAAAACGCTTTACCGAAATTTCCGCTTATCGTTTTAATTGACGGCTATTCGGCGAGCGCGAGTGAAATTCTGGCGGGAGCCTTACAAGATCACCACCGCGCGC
>DAIDJH010000198.1 GCA_027451425.1 Bdellovibrionales bacterium
ACAACGCGGACCGACCGGCACCAGTCGTTTTCAATTTCAAGTTTCAAATTGGGATTTTGCGCAGGCACTTTCGGGATTTTCGGATTCTACCCGGCTGGGATCATTTCAAACCGAATTATCAAGTACTGGGGATGTCACCTTCCCCAACAAAAATTGGCGTTCATTTTCAGGTCAGATCGCGATTACCAAATTCAAAGTGCAAAATGGCCAGACGGTAATGCAAGCGAAAAGGCCAATGACTTTGTCGGCTACAAACGGAGTGATTCAAAGCCACGATTTTTATGTCGAAGGCAACGATAAAGGGTTCATTCGTTTGCAATCGGGCGCGACAAACCCCGGCCAATTGGCGTTGAGTCTCGATGGCAACATCAATATGGCTCTAGTGAGTTTGTTTACTCCATTTTTAGACGACCTTCGCGGTCGCGGTAAGTTTTCGTTGCTCGTGGCCGGTCCGGCGAATCAGCCTCTTTTATCAGGAGCCTTCGTGCTTGATGACGGGCTTGTGAAACTGAAGGGCTTTCCGCACGCTTTCGAGCGGCTGTCGGCGGATATCAGCTTCAATAAAAACAGAATTTCAGTGAATTCAGTCAAGGGTCGTTTAGCCGGCGGATTGCTGTTGGCAAACGGCCACGTCGCCATTTTAAATTCCACGAAAGGCGCCACCCAGGTCCCGGTCGATATTAAGGGCAGTTTCAAAGATTCGCGCTTTAACGTGCCGGATGGTTTTCACACGCGCGGCAGTGGTGACTTTTATGTGAAAGGCAATACATTCCCATATTCTTTGGGAGTGAACTTCATCGTCGACTCAGGCCAAATTGAACCGAAGCCGGTTTCAGACAAAAATGCCGTAAAAAACATAACCCCGAGCGCTTATCTACCGAAATTTTTAAGCGTTCGCCAATTTACACCGGTCACGCTGGCGCTCAATATCGACATTCCGAAAAGCATCCCCATCGACATGAGCATCAGTCAACTTGAAATTGAATCGTCGATCAGCGGACAATTGCACATTGCCGGGAACCCCCAATCACCTCTTTTAGACGGTAAAATCGTCGTGGCAAAAGGCGGTAAGGTCGATTTTCGCGACAATACTTTTGATCTTTCGAGCGCTAGCGCCGTCTACAAACAAACTTCTCCCGACAACCCGACACTTGATGTACGTGGCACCACGAAACTGACGGCGTACTTAAAAAACTCCGAAACTCGCGATTTTGACGTCGATCTGACGGTGCAGGGCGAGGCCAAAAATCCAAAAATTATCCTGCACAGCACGCCCCCGCTTTCTCAGTCCGACCTCATTTCGCTTTTAACTTTGGGTTTCATCAGCGAAACTCCCGAGGATTTCACCCAACAACAAATCAACGTTCAAGATCCCAACCAACAAATCGCCAACACCGGCGCGCAATTCGGCAGCGCGCTTTTGTCTCAATCTCTTGGGATTAGCAAAAAATTCGAAAAAAAGTTGGGTTTGCAATTTGACGTGTCGTCTTCTTACGATTCCGTCGACCAGACAACAAAGCCGACTATCACGTTACGAAAGCAGTGGACGCCCAAATTCGGTACAACCGCAAGTCGCGAAATTGGCCAAACGAATGTCAACGACTTTTCGGCCGAATATCTTTTGAATCATAATCTATGGGTACTCGGCAGTTGGGAAGGCCGACAAACAACCGGCGGCGATCAATCGCTCATCGAACAGCAAAACAGCGACATTTTCGGCCTTGATCTTCAGTACAAGCGGGAGTTCAAATGAACGCCTGTTTGAGAATGTTGATCCCGCTGTTTATTCTGGCCCTATTTGCGCGAGCGTCTCTTGCGCACGCTGACAAAAACGAAACCGTACCCGCGCACAACCCTTATTTGCGATTCGAGGGAGTGACAAAACCCGACCGCGTTCTAATTTTTGCGAAAATTCCAGAGCTGCGGACAGGCCACCCGTCGCTCGCCGCTCTCGACGAGGCGATACGCGATCTGATGGAGCTCAATACCTATCAAAGCGTTTCTGTTCTCAGAAATGACGATGACACCTACACCATCGAGGCGATTATTTTAAAACGCATCGGCGATATTAAAATTGCCGGCAATAGCGCCATTTCCGATGGCGACATTCGCGAGGCCATGCGCCTTAAGATCGGAACAAGATTTGACATCAGCCAGCTCCAAGACGCGGCGGAAAAGGTCAAAGAACTGTACGGCCGTCGCGGGTATTTCAACGCAATCGTCGGCTTCACATTTCAAGACATGGACGCCTCGGATGTGCGCTTGCTCGTGAGTGTGCGCGAGCGCCCGCCCTGCATTATCAAGAATGTTGAGTTTTCTTCAATCAACTCGAAACTCAATGAAAAATTGCGAAAGCTTATCAACAAACGCGTCAATAAACCATTTGCCGAGAGCGATGTCTTGGCCATTGAAAGCGATGTAAACGAGTTTTTAAAAGATCACCGATATATCAACACCGTGCTTTCGCAAAAAAACGTATCGTACAATGAGGAGCACACGACAGCCATTCTCCATTATGAACTGAGCGATCCGTACCGCTATCAGATCTTTATTTCCGGCACGCACTATTTTGCGGATCGGGACGTGATTCGCCATTTGCATCTCGATGAGTTCACTCACGGCAGTCGCGACCCAAGCCTTGACATACAAACCAACATCCGAAGGTATTATATCCTCAAGGGCTTCCCCAAAGTTCGCGTCAACATGCGTGAGCGCGTCCTTCAAACCGACATGATTAAGCGGCTACTCATCAGTATCGACGAAGGGCCGCGCGTTCAAATCAAAAGCATATCGATCATCGGCCGCATCTCACGCCCGGCGAAATACTATGCCACATTTATCAAAAGACACAGCTCCGACACCGTCCGGTCAGGCTATTATGTCAAACAAGATCTGGAAAACGGTTTCAAAAATTTGGTCACGGAGCTTAACAACCAAGGCTATTTACGTGCAAAAATTCAATCGAGCCGCGTCGAGTACGACAATAAAGAGACGTTCGCGCGTGTAATTGTGACTCTCGACGAAGGGCCTTTGACTGAATTAAGCAAAATCTATTTTGAAGGGATACACGCGTTCACTCCGAAAGAGCTGATAAGTCATCTGTCTATCCGGCCGGATGCCCCACTTCATCTCAACCGGCTTGAGAGCAGTATCGAAGACCTTAAAATATTTTACCACAACCGCGGCTTTCTCGAGATGCAGCTTCTTAATGAAAAAGACAACATTGTGGAGTATTCACCGGACGGTCTCTCAGCGACGGTTCACTTCAAGATTCACGAAGGACCGAAAATCTTTGTGAAAACGATTGAAATTGAAGGCAACACTTTTACAAAAGATTATGTGATTCGCCGGCGAATGACAATCGAGCCTGGCGATCTGCTAACGCCGGCGCTGCTTGAAGAAAATCGCCGTCTTATCGAAGAGACCGGCCTGTTTTCTGATGTCGACATCCGCATGCTCGAGGCCGGCACAACCGTTTCGCATCGCACATTGATCGTTTCGGTGACCGAGCGAAATCCGGGGCTTTTTCAAATTGGCGCCGGCATGACAAACAAAAACGGCCTCACGGCGCGGGGTCGCGGCGGTATATCGTACAACAATATTAACGGAACGGGTCGCGCCGCCAGCTTGTACGGCGTCATCCAATCGAACATCGACAACCCGAATTGGCTCGAATACGAAGTCGACGTCTCCTACAAAGAACCATTTTTATTTAGTTCGAAATGGCTCGGGCGCGTGGATGTCGGTCACTCCGAATACTTTCTTGATATCTATGACACTGAACTTCTCGCGACGGATCTTATGACTTTTTCGGCGGAGCGCGACCTGAACTCGCACACCAAATTCACGTGGATTGCGTGGGGGCTCAACGGCGAATCGCTCTACCAAGTCCCCGCGTTCGGTACGCGCTATCTCGACAACACCGTTCGAATCGCCTATGCCGGGCCGATTCTCGACATGGATTATACCGATAACCGCTTTTCACCCACCCGCGGCAGCGCGTTTCGCGTCAACGGGTTATACGCCGATCCCGGCCTCGGCAGCTCTTCAAAAGTCAATTTTTATCGAGGAGAAATGACACTCGACCATTACATCCCGATCAT
>DAIDJH010000199.1 GCA_027451425.1 Bdellovibrionales bacterium
GATTTCATCGCTTGCTCGTGAGCCGGCCGATTTTCCCGATGGGTAGAGACATCGGATATTTACCGGGCGATGTGGAACAAAAATTGAACCCATGGATGCAGCCGATTTTTGACAATGTCGAGTTTTTGATGGGCTCGGATAAAAAAGCGGCGGGGCGTGCGCGAGAGCTGATCAATCAAGGGATGGTCAACATCGAGCCGCTCACTTACATTCGTGGTCGTTCGATTCCGAATCAATACTTGATTGTAGACGAAGCGCAAAACTTGACTCCTCATGAAATCAAAACGATCGTCACTCGCGCCGGACAGGGTACAAAAGTTGTTTTAACCGGAGACTGCTATCAAATTGATAACCCTTATGTGGATTCGGCGAACTCGGGTCTGACTTATTCGGTTGAACGATTCAAGGGGCAAATTATCGCCGCCCACGTGACGCTCGAAAAAGGTGAACGGTCGGAATTGGCCGAACTTGCCGCGAATATTCTTTAGTCCCCGATATGCACAAGATTGCCGGCAAAGGCGTTTTGGTAACTCGAGAACGTGCCGCCAACATAGATATAGCCAGTCCCATCCAATAAAAGCGAGCTCACCGTGCCCGCACTCGCGGTTGAGCCAAATCCCGAACCGATGGCGTTGAATGTGGTATTGAGAGTACCGTTGGTGGTGTCCATTTTGGCGATCGAACGAGTGGTGCTCGATCGATAACTTGTAAACGCTCCACCTACATACAGATTGCTGCCGGTACCATCGAGCAGAAGTGTGTAAACCTGACCGCCGCTAAACCCGGTTCCGCTTGGGTTGAACGTGGAATTGAGAGTGCCATTGGTGGTATCCATTTTGGCGATACCGTTGGCGGTGCTTGCCCGATATGTCGTAAACGCTCCGCCAATAAAAATATTGCCGGATCCGTCGAGAGCGAGAGTATTCACGGTGTTGTTAAAGCCCGTGCCGCCAGAGTCGAAAGTGGTGTTCAAAGTGCCGTTGGTGGTATCCATTTTAGCGATGCCGTTGGCGGTGCCGCCTTGATATGTGGTAAATGCTCCGCCAATAAAAATATTGCCGGATCCGTCGAGAGCGAGAGTGTTCACGGTGTTGTTAAAGCCCGTGCCGCCGGAGTCGAAAGTGGCGTTCAAGGTGCCGTTGGTGGTGTTGAGCTTGGCAATTTTTGCGGCCGAGCTGCCGTTGTACTGTGAAAAGGCTCCGCCAACAAAAATATCACCCAAGCCATCGAGTGCTAGGGCATTCACTGTACCGTTGAACCCTGAATTTGTTGAAGGGTAAAACGTCGTATCTAGGCCTGTGGTTGGATTGAATTTTGAAATCGAATTTTGCATGACTCCGCCAAAACCAGTGAAATTGCCGCCGACAAAAATGTTGTTGCTAGCGTCTTCCATAATCGCATCGACAATGGCATTGGGGGGATTATTTAAACCAAAAGTATTATCGAGCGTACCGGTCGAGGTGCTGAGTTTGGCGATGTAGTACGCGTTTGCGCTCGAGTACTGCGTGAACTTGCCGCCCACATAAAGATTGCCGTCGCTTATAGAGGTGAGTGATGTCACGGTATTGTTGAAGCCTGCGCCGCCCGCGTCGAAAGTCGTGCTGAGCGTGCCGTCAAGCGAATTAAGTAAAGCAATATTATTTGCAGTGCCGCCTTCGCATTGCGAAAAGCTGCCGCCAACGAAAACCCCGGCCGAGTCATAATCAATCGCGTAGACAATCCCGTTAAAGCCCGTACCGCCAGAATCAAAGCCGTTGTCGAGATTGCCGGTGCCTGCGACGAGCTTTGCTATATGATTAGCGGTGCCGCCGTCGTATTGGGTGAAATTGCCGCCAACGTAAACGTTACCGGTCGGGTCGACCGCCACGGCATAAACCGTGCCGTTGAAGCCGGTTCCGCCGGGGTTGAATGTTGAAAGAAGAAGGCCATTTGTTTGCTCAAGAGCGGCAAGCCCGCCGACCGTACTGCCATCGTATTGCGAAAAGGCACCACCGACGTAAACATGGCCGGATTTGTCGGCGGCAATAGATTCAACAGTGCCGTTGAAGCCCGTGCCGCCAGAATTAAATATTGTTTCGAGCGTGCCAGCGGTTGGATCAATTTTTGCTAAACCGTTGGCTGTGTTGCCATTGTATTGATTGAACGCGCCGCCAGCATAAATTTGTCCGCCGGAGTCCATCGCAAGAGCGAGCACTGGGGAATTAAAGCCTGTGCCGGAGTTGAAAGTTGTATCCATCTGCCCGTTCGTGTCGATTTTTACGATATAGTTGGCGGCATTGCCGTTGAACATGGTGAAATTTCCGCCGGCAATAACCGTACCGTCTGAGAGTTCCACCCAAGCGTAAATGGGGCCATTGAATCCGCCATTTTTTACGAGATCAAAACCATAATTTGGCTCGCCAGCAGTTGAATCAATTTTAGCCCCATAGGCACCGGGGTACATGCACACCTCTGTGAAGCTCCCGCCGAGGTACAAATTGCTAGAAGCGTCTTGGGCAATCGCGTTTACTGCGCCGTTCGCGGTCCACACATTGTAAACTTCGGTGGTGGCTGTCGCGCCGATTGCATCCTTGATTTGAATCACGGTCGGTGCCGTCGAAAGTCCAATGCTTGTGTAAACCCCAGTGGTTGAATTCACCGATCCGGGGCCTGACAAAATTGAGTAGGAATACGGCGTTTTGCCGCCATTTGCGGGCACTGTCCAGGCGTCACCGCAACCAACCGGAACATATCGGTAGCTGATCCCCGCCGTTAGGGCGGCAGTGGTGTCATTAACATGAGGACCGACCGGGCAGCCGGTAAGAGCAAATAAAAAGGTTATAAACACAGTATTTCGCGGCAAAGCCATACATGTCTAACATCGGTATTTCATTGATAAAATTCAAGTCGCGCAAACTGAGAAAATCCAGCTTGACGGGGTAGATAACCCGACTTAATATGCGCCACGTCATTTGATCCAGGGATCCTCAATAATCGCCTCAAGGTGAGACATGTTTTCGGGTATTGTCGAAGCCAAAGTCACGCTTTTGGAATGGATGCCCGAGAACCAAATTGTTCTACAAAAGCCGAGCCACTTCGAAGATTTGCATATTGGCGATAGCCTTGCAGTCAATGGCGTGTGTCTTACATTAGAGTGGCAAGACGAAAACTCCATGCGGTTTGCGCTCGGATCAGAAACCATAAACATTACGGGTTGGACAGAGACCGAGTTGCGCAAGCGTCCGCTCAATGTGGAACGATCGCTCCGTTTGGGTGATCGCTTGCACGGTCACGTGATGGCTGGTCATGTTGATGCGGTGGGGGCGGTTCACGACGTGAAGTCAGGATCTTCATGTAACATAACAGTTATCGCCCCACTGTGTGTGGCGCGGTTGATTTGGAAAAAGGGAAGTCTCGCGGTCAATGGCGTCAGTTTAACGATCAACGATGTGCGCGAGAATTCAAATCGTGCACAAGAGGGTCTGCTGGTGAGTTTTTGCCTGATCCCTGAAACGTTAAAACAAACTAATCTGGGTGATTTGAACGTGGGGGATCGAGTGACTCTTGAAGGCGATGCGATGGCGCGCGCGTGGGTCCGGCAGTTTGATTTTTTGGCCGATGAACAAATGCGTGACCGAAGAAGTGAGAGTCGCCCATGAATACGATTCGGGAGCTGATTGATGACATACAAGCCGGCAAGATGGTTATTCTTGTCGACGACGAGAATCGCGAAAATGAAGGCGATTTGATTTTGGCGGCCGATTTTGTCACTCCGCAAGCAGTGAACTTCATGGCTAAAGAAGCGCGAGGGCTCATTTGTCTTTCGATGACCTCGGCGCAAATTCAACGTCTGGGCCTACCGCAGATGGTGAAGGACGACGCCAATTTATCTCCCAACAAAACCGCATTTACCGTTTCAATTGAAGCGTCTTCGGGAGTGACGACCGGAATCTCTGCGGCGGATCGCTGTCACACAATTCGAGTTGCCGCGAACCCGCTCGCCAAGCCAAGCGATATCATTGTACCAGGGCACGTTTTTCCGATTCGCGCGCGCGAAGGCGGTGTTTTGAAGCGCGCCGGCCACACCGAAGCCAGCGTGGACCTGGCGCGTTTGGCGGGA
>DAIDJH010000200.1 GCA_027451425.1 Bdellovibrionales bacterium
CTCTTCACCCGGATAGCCTTTCTCCGGGTGAAGAGCGCGCCAATTGAAAAAATCCTGGACGTCTCCGATGAGTCGCTCCATTGAGTCCAGTCGGTACGACACACCATTGGCCTGCAACCGGCTGGCGAAATCCAACGCTGCACTTTGTAAATGCGCCTTTGCTTGTTCAAGGAGCGCGCGATCTATAGTTGGATCTTCATTATCATTCAAATTATTGTAGAGACGAATGTACGGCAAATTGTCGATAGCGTCGTTTTGCACAACTGTTACCAAATCGATCATTTTGTTGATCTCTTCATCCGTAATAACAGTGCGCCTGCCCCCCAAAATCACAACCTTCAAGTCCATAATATCTTTAATGAATTGATCGGAAAGCTGCTGGGTTCTAGACAAATAATGTACATTTAGAAAGTGCTGGAGATCTTCAGGCCGATAACCTCCCTCAACGCTGTCGCTCGTGTACATCATAAAACGGCGTAAGGCAGTGCGAACGCATCCGGTAAATTCACGCACGCCATCTGCGTTCAGTGAGCCGTTGAGATAACCTGTTACCTTCTGGCCAGACTCATTGAGACACGTATATTTGCCTAAATTTGCTGACAATTGCCCAGGTGGTGGATTGCGATTATGGAGCCATCCGCAACCGCAAATTATCGTGACTAAAATCGTAAGCGCAGTTTGCTCAAAATATTTTAACCGCCTTTTGCGACCCGCAACATTAGTACACATAGGTCAGCCCCCCGATGAGCCTAGAATTCCCCCGATAAATTGAAACAAAGCTTGTGCTGTCGAATTCAGACGACGGCAAACCGAATAGATCGCCGGCCAGCGACCACGTCCAATGCGGATCGTACTTATAGCCCAACATTGAATGTAGCCACACTCCTTGATCGTCGATCGAATAATTGAAAGCCAACACACCATCAAGACCAGACTTTGCCTTTTGCCACAGTTGATGAGTGAATTGCACGCCTGCGAGTCTCGCAAATGCCAACCGATCGGCCGACGACTCCACTTGACCGGCAATGATCGTGGCCGTTTGCGGGTTTGTCATTTCTAAACGATCCACGTAACTAAGCGCAATATTTGAATGATAGAGCCCCATCGCCTCGAGATCCTGCCGATAGATCAGCCCCAGATACTGAGAGTCAATGAGTTGCGATTGATAATAATTGTTGGGCAAATCGGGATTATCAAATCGTTCCCATGTATCGGAGAGAACAAACTCGCTGTCGTTACTGAATCGAACGCCGGTCTCTGCGGTCAACACGTGCTCTTGAACGATCATCGGTATAACAGTGACATTGACGGTATTCGCCCCGATATCCACGTTCGGGTGATCAGCGATATGAAACTGATTCATCGGTTTTTCTGCATAGGACGTTTTAAAATAGGGCCCCTCTTTTTCATGACCAAATTCCACCATGCCCGCAAAACTTCTTTGAAAAATAATTTTATTTACGTTTACGGGAGCAATCGCATAATTGAATTGCGACTCTCCGTTGCCGATCAAAATTTGCGTTTCTGGCGAACGAAACCAGCGATTGTAGGAGTAAATTTGGCCATCCCCCGTCTGGTAGTTGGGTTCTTGATCGGGCAAAAATAAATCGGAGGCAAAAAGCGTGACTCGGTAATTATCTTCGTTGATTCGAGCGAATATGCCGGTTAATCCCTGAGAAATTGGATCGGCGGCATCCCAACGTGCAAGTGGCTGCCAGATCCCTAAGTGCCAATAATCGTCGAGTTCGGACCAATTCTGTAGTTCGCGCCCGACAGAGATTTGAAAATGCTTGGATGGCGACAAAAGTGACCAGTATGCGTTTGGGACGCCGACTTCAAAATATGTCCCGGCGCTCATCGGCAGAACCACTAACCCATCAGATTCAAAACTCGATTCAGTGCCATCGTTCCCTATATGCTTGTGAAAATATCCAAAAGCCGTGGTGGCTTGGGTGTATTGGCTGAACTGATCGGTGGTTTGTGCGCCTTCAGGATTATAATCGTACTGTTGAAGATCAAGCGACAAATAGTTATCAGCGGATGAATGCGGGGCACTCTCCACAGGCAACGGCATCGTCACACTTTCGTCTTGCGCCCGCGCCTGCGAGGTCAAAATACACAACGCCGAAGCAACCGCAAACATCACGGCCGTACGAAGACACAGATACCCCTTCAGGCATTTAAAAAATGAACCCATCCCGCGCGCAATATACCATCAACTGTTATTGCCGCGAATGAGACTTGCATGAGTGTAAATTTTCTAAAATCTCGCTCTTACGTCGGACATAAAACTATGTTTATTTGCATTACAGTCTGCGGACTATGTCAAAAATCCAGGCCTACGAAGAGCCGATGTTCGTGGGAGTGACTGAAATTTCAAATTGGCGGAGTGGACGGGACTCGAACCCGTGGCCTCCCGCGTGACAGGCGGGCGTTATAACCAGCTTAACTACCACTCCGTTCAAATGTGAGCCACAAAAGTATGGTTATAGTGGCGATCCCGCTGTGCCGTCAACAAGCAAAGCTCACGTCGCCACGCAAACCGTTTTTAGCTCCGAGTAAAAATCGAGAGAATGATCGCCACCTTCACGCCCCACTCCGGAATGCTTGACGCCGCCAAAAGGCACACGGGGATCGCGTTGCGCCCAAGTGTTCACCCATACTGTTCCCGCCTCGATTTCGCGCGCCATTTTATGTGCGCGAGAAAGGTCGCGCGTCCAAACGCTCGCTGACAATCCGTACGTTGATGTATTGGCCCACTTGATCGCGTCCTTCGCGAGTTTAAATCTTTGCGCGGTGACAATCGGCCCAAAAATTTCATTCGCCCAAAGGTCCGAACAGTGATCGAGATCTTCGATCACTGTAGGCTCCAGATAATATCCACCTAGCAGCTCCTTCGGGAGCATCTCAGGCACTCGACCGCCAACCGTCACCTTTGCGCCTTCACGCGTGGCTTGTGCAACCGCTCGCAATGATTTTTCACGCTGCTCGCTCGTCACAAGCGGGCCAATAAAAGTGTCATTTGACGACGGATCACCAACCTTCAGCGCGGCAACCTGAGCGCGAAACTGTTTCATAAAATCGTCGTAAATTTCTTCTTGAATATAAAGTCGCGAGCCGCATAAACAAATCTGCCCCGAATTCAAAAACGCTGCACGCAGAGAGCCCTTTACTGCGGCAGACAAATCAGCATCTTTAAAGACAATGTTAGCGTTTTTGCCGCCGAGCTCGAGGCTCATCTTTTTTACGTGCGGAGCCGCAAGCTGCTGAATTTTAACTCCCGTGTCCGTGCCACCCGTAAATGAAATGAGCGGCACACCCGGGTGTTGCACGAGCGCCGCACCAGCAGTTTCGCCACGCCCGTATACGATGTTGCAAACTCCCGGTGGCAAATCCACTTCGCGTAAAACCTCAGTCAACAAATTTGCCGTAAGCGGCGTAATCTCTGAAGGCTTACAAACAGCGGTGTTGCCCATGGCAAGACAGGGAGCGAGCTTCCAGGTAAGCAAATAGAGGGGCAGATTCCATGGGGAGATGAGCCCCCCCACCCCGACCGGTTGGCGCAAGGAATACTGTACAAGCGCACCGTCACTATCGAACGCACCAGTTTCTTCAGTGAGCAGTTTAGCGGCAAAATAACGAAAATTGAGAACGGCTCGAGGGATGTCCACCTCACGCGCTAACCATAGTGGCTTACCCACATCGAGCGATTCGAGCTTGGCAAATTCCTCTGCTCGCGCTTCAATTCGATCGGCGATTTGATTGAGTACACGAGCTCGTTCTCTAGCCGGTGCTTTTGACCATTTTTCACCCGCCCGATGAGCCGCTTGAATGGCCATAACCACGTCAACCGCATCACTATCGGGGAGCCGGCCAATAACCTCACCCGTTGCCGGGTTGATATTGTTTAAGAATTGGCCGGAACGAGGCGAGTTATATTCTCCACCGATAAAATTTAAAACATTCATTTTGTGCTCCCCTACGCAATTGTTCTACCGTCAATCACTTTGATATTATGCATAAGCAAATGTTATACAATTAGTCAGCTGCGGCGCCTGGACTCAATTAA
>DAIDJH010000201.1 GCA_027451425.1 Bdellovibrionales bacterium
AAGTGTCAGCACAATAAATACGGTGATCACGGCGATCAAGCAGGTGATGAGCAGGCTAAGCCAATTCGGAACTTTCACTGGCGCATCGTTCAATATCAAAGTGTCGAGCATGTTGGCCTGTAATTCCGTCGTCGACATGGCGGTGAGATCGCGTGAATAGGGAGTCATCACATAGTCGTTCGTGTCGGCTTTGTTGTCTTTGCCGACGATCACGATTTTGCCGCGAAACGCGCTGGCGGGTATGTACCCTTGTTCGACGTCGACAAAGCTATATTCCGGATAGCTGCCGGTTGGCCGAAAATTGATATATGCCTGATGCGTGCGTTTGAATGTGAAAACTCCGCGGTAATCGTTCGCGCTTTTTTTGCCGTTAATTGTGGCGGCAACGTCCATTTGGGCGAGTGGCCGTCCTTCAAGATCGAGAATCAATCGCCGTGAAACGCCGTCGCGCGCGAAATTATATACGTCCGCTGTCGTTGGGCCCGATTTCACATCAAGATCTTGAAGGGGGGGGAGCAAACGAAATTCATCCTCAACACCTTGATCTGGTAATTCGCGTTCCTCAATAACGAGCAGGTTCACGCTTTTTGCCGCTTGCGCGAGTGTTTCAAGCTGGTCGTACGACCCCATGATGTCATTGAAATCGTCGGGGTAGATCACTTGTCGCGGCGACGCTTTGTGCAGTTGGTTAAAAAGGTGAACAAAGTCATCCGCCTCGGGCAGTCGTCTTAACTGCTCCTGTGTTTTCGTGTCGATTGTCACGAGCGCGATTTGCCCCGATGTTTGAGGGGCTGGGCGCGTGCGTACGCGCAAATCATAGAAAAAACCCTCGAGATAATCGAGGCGAAATTGAAATATGAAAACGGCAAGGCCGATCGCGAGCCCTATGCGAAGGGCCGCAAACAGCAAGCGGCGTTTACTACGCATAATTCCTTTCGGGGCAGGCCATGATACGCTTGCCTTCTTTGGCGAGCCGTTCACGCGCACTCTCGTTAAACGAGTTTGACTCGCCCTTACTTCCCGCGCGGGCAGCTTTCGCGCGTATTTTCTTGATGTGTTTCATGCTGGGCTCCTTTCGAGCTAGTTGATCGTGTCATTATCTAAATATTGTTTATAGTACAAAATGGCTTCAGCAGCGATTTCGCGGGTTCGGCGGCAAAAATTGGGGTCCTTCGAATGACGATCGCCCGAGTGTGATTTGTGAACCGCCATGCACCCGCCGCCGCACAAATGACGAGCCCAGCACGTTTCGCAGCGATTAAGAGCAATCAACGATGCGTCGTAATGTTCGAGGCGCTCTCTTGAAATTTCTGTTTTGTGGCCTATTTTTTCGGCGGGATCATTCATGAACCAATTGCATACATAAAGATCAGCGCGCGTGTCGGATTGAACGAGAGTTTTGCCGGCGCCGCAGTAGTTATGTTGCCGCGTTTGACTTGCCAGTCGTGCGAGCGGACGGCGATACTGTTTGATCTTAGCTAAACCGGCCAACCCTCCGCGCGCGAAAACTTTGGCCGCCGTCTTTTTTAACTCCACGAGATAGAGATCGGTGTATTGCCCGGCCTTTTCGGGTTCATCGTTGTTGGCGAAATTGAAATTGAAACGATCCCATTCCAGATTGAGAGATGCGAGAAAATCGTACGCGCGTTCAACGTGCCAGTTGTGGCTGCCGAAAACACAATTGACATTCAGGCTGCCCAGTTGTTCTCGCACGCGGCGCAAATTGCTTAGTCCATTCAGCGTTTGCTGAGTAGAGGAGCGACCGGTTTTCGTCGGGCGAGTCACGTCATTTATACTCGCGTCGCCGTCGAGGCTGATCGTAACGTGAAATCTGTTGGCAGCTAGAATATCCGCCACTTTCGGTGAAATGAGCGTGCCGTTGGTATTGATGGCGAATTGTATGTCGACATTTCGACCGCTGACCATGAGCCGCGCATATCGGCAGAGCGATTCAATGACTTGCGGGTATAAAAGCGGTTCGCCGCCACAAAACTCAATTTCAAACGATTCTTCGTCCGGCACCTTTGCGATGAAGTGGCGAATTTGTTCTTCGGCAACCTTGGTATCGATTTTGGTGATTTTTGAACCGTATGTACCGGCGCTGTCAGGGTGGCCGGCAATATCGACGGCGGCGCAATATGTGCAATTGAGATTGCAAATTTGCGCAATGTTCAACAATAGCGCGCGGATTCCGGTATGGGGTTCTTCGTCAGTCGTGTCAGGGCAAATTTCGTTGTGCCAATTTTCCAGTTCGTGCGAAATTTCGTCATCATTTTTGAGAGATTGTTCATCGGTCAGAGCGATCCATACGCGCTCATCGAGTTCAGCGATCTCTAAATTGCGCGCATGAAACCCGATGATTTCGCCGGACGACGTGCGCGTCGCTAGAATGTCTTTGTATCTTCGCAGCTCCACGTTCCTTACCTCTACCAGCGCCATTTAGAGCAAAGTGCTTGCCACGCTTAAACCCGCATAAATACGAGCTTTGGCGACAATTAGTGTCACTTTGACACCATATTGTCAACGGGAGCAGGTAGATGGAACTTTAGATTTGATTGTACACTAGAACAGTCGTGGACATTACTCCGGTGCCTTCTTGATGGTTTTCGATTTCAAATATCAGCTGGCCACTATCCGATTCGCGCGGAGTGACCGTCACATCGTAACTTGATATCCCGTCGGTCCATGTGTATCGAAGACCGTGCGCAGAAATCCAACCGATCGGATCAAATGAAGTGGGGGTTGCGCTGGTGAGGTCATATGTTCCTTCAGGGGCGCGAAGATCAAACGTCGGGACAAGTGGATGCGCTTTAAATTGAAAGTTGTAAGTGACATTTGCCTCGGGGATCGCAGCGCTTGCGTTTGATTGCGTGCTGGTTGTGTTCGAAAATCCGTCGGCGGCATCGAACATGCGTGGGACGACAATGCTTGTTCCCACCGTACTTTCTTCGGCGCCGTTGATACGCCGTGTGTATTCGGTCGTCATTGTTTCAGGCTGATCTTGAGTTGGTAGAGTGTGGTTGAAGAGAACCTCAAAATTACTCCCGAAATCCGAAACGTAAGTCACAATTTGCGCGAGAGTGAAGCGGCTATCGCCGAATTCCTTTTTGAGATCCATGTGCGTCCAATCGAGCGGATCGTTATCGCCAACGATTTGCGAAAGCTCGCTTTGTATGTCGTTATGGCTGACAAGCCCGTTGTCATCCAAAGTACTAAAAAGATCGCCGGCGGAGAGAGTGCCAGTCGCGAGATCATCCGCGAGCGTTTTGGCGCTCCACACGGCAACAGCGGTTAACGTCGTGATTGCGATCAATGCAATTTTTGATGGCGTTCGCATAACAATGTGGATTGATCCAAGAGTCGTGCCAGTTCATAAACTCGAGGATTTTGAAAAACCGACAGGGTTCGACAGGTTACGCGACTGTTTTACCGTAGGATGTTGAAAGTTTGATCACACCGTGAAATTGGTTCAGAGCCGAAAAATGTCGCGCGAACTCCCAAAAACGTCGTGGATAAACTTTGTTATTTCACCCGCACTAGCTCGGTGTCCTGCGCGGTTTCATACGGAGCAGCGGTGGGGACTTGTCGCGCCAATTGTTTCGACGTGTACGTGAATGTTTCAACCCCTTGCGGCCAAGCAAAATCATCGGGTGCGAAGCGCTGACAATAACGGCTCATAAATTCAATCCACAAAGGTAACGCACCCGACGCGCCGGTGAGTCCGGTGGGAGTGTTGTCGTCGTAACCTGTCCACGTCACAGTTAAAACGTGCGGGGTGAAACCCAAAAACCAAGTGTCGCGTGTGTCGCTGGTTGTGCCGGTTTTGCCGGCGGCGGGCCAATTGAATCCGGAAAGTTTAACCCGACGAGCTGTGCCGGTCTGCAAAGTTTGTTTCATCATGCCGATTAAAACCGCCACGTCTTCGGGAGCGAACTCGCGCTGGTCTTGCGGATCGGCGCGATAAATCTCTTTGCCGTTTCGATCGGTGACGCGTTCAATGAATTGCAGCGGTCGATGCAAACCAAGGCGTGCGAGCGTTAGTCCGGCGGTCGCAA
>DAIDJH010000202.1 GCA_027451425.1 Bdellovibrionales bacterium
CCATGGCTGAGGGGGTGATCGCTGTTGATGCCGATCTACGTATTACCCAAGTGAATCAAGCGGCGGGTACAATTTTGAAGATTGACCCGAAAATGGCGATCGGCCGATCGGCACGCGAGGTTATTCACGAGCCCGCGGTTATTGAGCTGATCGAAGAAGTGCGTCGACAAAACAGAACTGCAGAACAAGATTTTGAATTGAGCGGGGAGCGGCCTTGCCATCTGCATTTGCAAGCGGGTCCGATGGATTCCGATTCAAAAGCAGTGGGGGTGGTTGCCGTATTTTCAGACGTGACTCGTATGCGCGAACTTGAAGGAATGCGCCGCAATTTTGTTTCTAACGTTTCTCACGAGCTACGTACGCCGCTCACCTCAATTCAAGGATTTGCTGAAACGTTACTCAACCCGGCGGTTAAAGATCCTGACGAAGTTCGAAAATTTTTGCAGATCATCCAGCGGCATGCGGCGCGCTTGGGGCGGATTATCGACGACATCCTCACGCTGTCATCAATTGAGCGCGATGCCGAAAGCAACCAAATTGAACTCAAAAACGAACCGATTCGCCCGGTATTGGCTTCGGCCGTTGAGATTTGTGGCAAGCGCGCGGAGAATAAAAAAATCAAAATCGAACTCGAATGTGCCGAGAATATTATCGCTCCCATAGACCCCCACCTGTTGGAGCAAGCCATCATCAATTTGATCGACAACGCCATTCGCTATAGCGATGAAGGCAAAATTATTCGTGTCGAGGGTGAACGAGTGGGCGCGGAAATCCATCTTCGCGTGATCGATCAAGGGATCGGGATCCCCGAAAAACAACTGCCGCGAATTTTTGAACGATTTTACCGTGTTGATAAAGCTCGAAGCCGCGAGCTTGGCGGTACGGGGCTTGGACTTTCGATTGTGAAACACATTTCGCTGGCTCATCGCGGGAGTGTTGAAGTGCAGAGTCAGATCGGGCGAGGCAGCCGGTTTACGATTCGGCTGCCCGCAAATTCGTGAAGAGTTAAACGCTTATTTGCAAGTAAAGCCGTATTTGACCAGGCTTGATTTGATGTGCCCTTGAACCGTCGCGCAGTGCTTTGATTTTGCGCCGCCGCTGGCGATTTCTTTTGTTTTGCCGAACTTCGTGTAGTGCACAACGCAACGATGTTTTTCTACGGCGACAACGATGACGCGTTTATCGGTGTTTTTGCCTTTTGTTTTTGTGCAAGTAACGGTGGATTCGTTAACCCCTGTTTGAGAGGCAGCCTTGGCTGTGCTTGTCACTTTTGCCGTAGTGGTGGCTTGTGCTGTTTTCTTTGTTTTTGCCGACGAGCAACCAACCAAAAGTGCTGCCGCCGCAAATGATGCCAATACTAGTTTCATGTTGTAGCTCCTTTTAAGCACGGGCAGACCGCCCGCTATTTATTTAATTTCTCGATGTAAGGTGTGTTTACGCATGTGCGGGTTATATTTTTTCTTTTCTAAGCGTTCAGGGTGTGTTTGAAAATTCTTACGTGTTGTATAACGGGATGGAGATTGCCCCGCAGCACGGGCCTCTGTGCACTCCAAAGTGACGATTCGAACTTTGCCTTTTTTCGCCATAATTGAGCCTCATTTCAGATATACAAACAAGGATTACCCGATCCCATGCTACGCGACAAGCAAAATTATCGCGCCCGGCGGATTTCACTTTTGTAAAGTTGAACGGTACGGTGAAAACCCAAATACAAAGCTTCTGAAATCAGCGCATGCCCAATGGACACTTCAACAATTTGGGGTATGGCGCGGATAATCTCCCGCAGGTTTCGGGAGTTGAGATCGTGACCGGCATTGACGGCAATGCCCAGTTTGGCCGCGGAGTTCGCCGCCCATTGGTACCGTTTCAAAGTAGACCGGTGAGATCGCATCCCAAAGTCACGGGCGTACCGCTCAGTGTAGAGTTCGATCCGATCTGGTTTCAATCGATCAAGTGCCTGAAGTTCGGGGGCTGACAATTCAAACGGATCGATAAATAGCGAGGATCGAACCCCCATGCGACGGAGGCGAGCTAAGATTTTCCGCAAAAAAATTTCATTGCGCTCAAGTTGCCAACCGGCATTCGATGTCAAAACATCAGGCGGATCGGGGACAAGTGTCGCTTGGTCAGGGTGCACCTGTTGAATCAATTTCATATAGCGGAAGTCCGGGTAACCCTCGATATTGAACTCGATTTTTTGGCGGGATGCCCGACTTCGGTTGATTTTTTTAAGCTGTGCCGCCAAATCGAAAACATCAGCGCGGTGGATATGCCGTTCGTCTGGGCGTGGATGAACAGTAATGCCCTCAGCTCCATAAGCAATCAAATCCGCCGAGCATTGTAGTACGCTGGGGAGATCTCCCCCCCGAGAATTGCGCAGTGTCGCTATTTTGTTCACATTCACGCTGAGTTTGCATTTGCTTTTCACTGTCAGACCTTTACACAGAAATTGAATCTGCGGCAATAATTGCCGCTTTTGGAGCAACTCGAAATCGCATAACATGAAATGGTGGATAAGCATTTAATGGTTTGCGAAGTCCGATGGCCAGGGCGGGAAGAAGCCTCACTAACAGTAGAACTCGCGTCTGACGGTACAATTCGTCGAGCCGATTTATACGGGATTGGCGGGCCCGCATTTTTACGCGCGCTATGTGACTTGCGCGCGCGCCTTACAGGCTCATGGCGTGAAGTGCCGCTGCCCACAGGCAATCATCCGGGCGCTTTACTTCTTCGCGAACTGCTCCTGAAAGCTCGTGGGGAGTGGCGCTTTCCATATGAAGACGAGGAGCTTTGTCACTGCCGGGCTGTGCCTACGGCGGTAGTGGACCAAGCGATTTGTAGGGGGGCGCACACTCCGCAAAAGGTGAGCTCAATGACGTCGGCAAGCACGGCTTGCGGTACGTGCCGACCGGATGTTGAGGCGATTATAAAGTATCGGCTTCAGCAGCCCTAGAATTGATCTTACCCGGTCGAAGTGCGGCGAGGTTCGTCGAGGCGTGCAAGAATTTGCGCGACGACGCGATCGCGGATTTCACGATAGAGCCCGCGGATTTCAGCCCCAGCCGCGTACATGTGGCCACCGCCCCCGAAATTTTCGGCAATGCCGAGAACTTCGACCGGACCTTTTGAGCGGAGACTCATTTTGTAGAAGTTCGGGCCGTCCTCTCGAAAAATTGCCGCAGCAAGCACCGTATGAATGCTCATCACCATGTCGATCACATCGCGGGAGTCGTCCATATCCAAGTCGTGATCGAGTAGATCTTTGCGAGACAAATTCAAAATGGCGATACGGTCGTCGGCGAGATACTCCACTTCGCTTAGCACTTTGCCAAGATAAGTGACCTTCTTTTTTGTGTAATTGGCGAACAGCGCGCGATGGATCTTTTCTGCCTGGTGTTCAAACTCAAGAAGCTCCGCACATATTAAATGGGTATTTCCTGAATTTTTCACGTACTTGAAAATTTGCGTGTCAAAGGCCAGTGAAGTGTAAAGGGCTCGGGCGATTTTCTCGTCAAGGCGAATGCCGAGTTGTTTGATGACAAAGTAGGCGATTTCGCCGGTGCTTGCCGCCGATGTGTCGATAAACGACCCAGGCGTGGGTTCGGGCCCTTGATTTAAAATTGGGTGGTGGTCGATAAAAATAATATCGTGGCACTTTTTTTCGAGTTCGGAATACAGTGGCTCCACAAGTCGGCGATCATTGGTGTCGAAAATCATCGCAAGATCGGTTTCGGCGATCGTATGCTTCAATTGATCATAAGATTCGAGATGTATGTCAGGCTCGAGAAACGAATACTTGCGGGGGATGTCGTCGACAGCCACGACGCGAACCGTTTTGTTGAATTTTTTTAGCGCGTGGTATAGCCCGAGCATGGCGCCAAGACCGTCGCCGTCGCATTGCTTGTGTGTCGTTAAAACAATGGTTTTCGCGTCTTTGATCTTTTTTGCGATACTGGAAACATTGATGTTGTTAAATCTTGTGATTGAAACCATCATCTACATATCGGTAAAAGTTCAATTATTAC
>DAIDJH010000203.1 GCA_027451425.1 Bdellovibrionales bacterium
TGCCCCTCGGCACAACCAGCGTGTATTGATTGGAAGCCTCGGTGAGGGCGCCAAAAAATCCCGGAGGGTTTTGAAACGAATTGTCAGCGTTTCGATGAAAGTAATAGGCTCCGCCGCTTTGATCGATCCAAATTAGATCAGGTGTTGACGAAGATGACGCCGAGAGAAGTTGAGTCTCAAAATTATCAAACCAGTGTTGACCAAAATCACCGTCGCCGGTGATCGGCATACTCAAATATATCCGCCGGAGGCTCAGCGCCGTCGTGGGCGTGCGACCTGGTACAGAAAAGTCGGTGAATTCGTGCCACATTGCTCCTGTTGAAATATTAACTGGCTGCGCGGGAGACATTTGCGTGCCCGTACAACAGTTTGTCGGCGTGCCGTTGCTGGAAAGAGTGTTGCCATTTTGATCAAGTATAGTGCCAGAGGCTGTCACGTTAATATTTGGTGGAACGGTGGGCGGCGCATTTCCTGCTAATCTGACTCCATAGCCGGAATACACGTCTGTGGGCAAAGTCATGGTACCCACAACATACGGAATGCCAAGGGCGGGGTCCGCAAAGTTGACGGTCGTCCATATGTCATTAAGTGTGGCAGATTCATATCCCGGCGAACTTGGAGTGAAGCTTATATTTAGGTTACAGTAGACGTATACACCAGTGCCGGGAGGAAGCCTTATAGTACCGTCACAGGTGCCACTCACCGAAAAGTCAGTCGACCCTGTAAACCAATATTTATTTGTTGAGGTCCCTCCAGCGCTGACGAGGTGATTTTTTCGTCAGTTCGGAATACGCCGATCGATCACAACAATTTTGCGCATCGGTACTTTGAGCGCGATGTTGCTGAGTGCGAAACGCGAATCAAGTTTCACGGGCTCAGACATACGGCTGCGACACTCATGCTTGACGCAAATGTTGGCATACGAACGGTGCAAGAAATTCTTGGACATAAGGATCTTGAAACCACGCAACGATACGTGCACGTGCTTGGGCGAAACATCGCAAAGGCCTCGATGATTTACTCGCTGTATCCACAAGAATCGGTGAACGATTCAAACCCAACTGATCCGAAGAATTTGCGACATCTTCGCGTAATTGATGGAGCATAACCAGTTGGTTGTGAGTGGAATTGAGCCGAATCTGTGGCAAAAGTGTGGCAAAACTTAAATTGGCTTAAAAGTTTTTGCCACAGAGTTGTGCGTAGGTCAGAGCCAACTTCATGAAATCAAAAATGATTTGAGAAGAGAAGAGCCCCAAAAATGGGGATGGAGCCGACGCCCGGAATCGAACCGGGGACCTACGCATTACGAATGCGTTGCTCTACCAGCTGAGCTACGTCGGCGTAAACGTTGCAAACAGCTAAAGAACCAAAAAACATTAAAATATTCAACGACTTTGTGGACTTGAATTTATCGAAGGTCGGATCAGGCAGCATCGAAGATTCGGCGCTAGACTACCGGTTGCCGATACAGTATGAGCAAAATAGCTGGGCGGTGGTTCAACGTTTAAGCCTGCATCCCGTCAGCCGGGATAGGCAGCTCCAGGGGGGAGTATGAAGTCGAGCTTGGCCTTTTTGCCAATTTTTTTGAGTTTTGGTTTGGCGGCGCGGGCCTTTTCAATCGATAAAGTGAAGTCGATTAACTGCACCGATGGCGCTCCAACCCTCAGCACGGACGTCTATTTCACTACAGACGACGCCGCGGCTAAATATTTTTTGCGATGGGTCGGTACAATCCCGTATGACTACGGCAACTTAAAATCGCCCGAGCATAAAACTCGGTCTGGTCAAATGACAGAAGACATGAGTTCTGACTACGCAAGCGGTGAGGCCAAATTGATCGATTCTTATGGCGAGGATGATCCCAGCTCGTTGGTTTTGATTCCGACAAATAGCCCGAACGTATACAAAGGCTTTTTATCAGGTGATTTGCAAGTCAGTGGTCAATGGGTGTTGATGCATGCCCATCCTATGCTTTGCAACGTTACGCCCTTTGACCAATGACCAGTTCAACTGAGCTTACCCGCGAATAACAGTTTTACCTCGAGTAGTAAGAGCCATTGCGCCAACGGTTTGAGCCATTTTGCGCGGAAACTCCGTTCGAGGGAGCCAGAACGATCGGATACTCATCCGTGCCGCCCATGTGGGCCAAGATCTCTTGTCGCAAAGCCTGCGCCTTCTGCGCATGAAACGGTTGGTTGGTCATGATCGCATCAAGATATGCGGCTAATCGATAGCCGGCTTTTACAAGCATCCCTTCTGCGTATTGGCCATATTCATTTAGATAAGTGTGACTATCGTTATTCCAGTCTTGATAAATGGCCGGAACTCTTGATCTGGCGTCATGCGACCAGTCCATGATGTAGGAGTTTTGCCAAGCCGCGATTTGCGCCGCCGAAGCTGTCGGTAGTTGATTGACGAAATTCGTAATATCTTGCGTTCCGACATTTTGGTATCCGTTGGGAGAGTTGGGTTGCCCCCAAAGAAGTTCATTGAACATAACGTAGTCCCAGATGGCATGGAGATTGGTTCTCCTCCCCATAAATGTAATTCGAATTTCGTTACCACCGCGAAGTCGGTTGGCTTCGTGGAGGGGCTGATGGAGGTCGCCCTCGAAGTGTTCTAAAAAGCAAAGTGCATATTTTTTTTCAGTTCTAGACGTTGAACTGTCGCGCAGCAAATCCTCGGCTTTCACCAAAGAACGTATGACATCGCCTTTTTGTAGAAAACCAGGCCGGCTGTACTGCTGAAAATATGTCTGCCCCATCTTTACGTTAACGAAGTGATAGGATGCCGTGTGCCGCCAACCCGAGTGGTGCTTTATATTATCTGGCCAAACCGCACATTGTTCCATCGACATACTGCCGAGAATAGAATGAACGCGTGCGAGCGCCCGTGGAGACATGTGCTGTTCGGCAATCATCGCGATAGCTTGGTGGCCCATCGAGCCCCACGCCCAAGTCGTATTCGAAAATCCGATAATGCCGAGGCTTGCTACGAATAAAACCGCAAGTCGACAAACTCCTACTTTTATCGTGTTCATGAACCCCTCCCTGCGCGTGTTCGCGTCTTTGGTCTTGATCATCCCGCAAAAATTTTTATTTTGTCGAGGGGCAAAATCGTAATATTCAAGGCGTTCGTCTGGGCTTCTAACCAAAATCTAACCGGGCAAAGGCAGGAAGAAATAAATTGAATTTTGATCTAACGCTAAGAGTTGGGCCCAATCAGTTGGCGGCGCGTGCGGATATTGTAAGCGGCGTCGACATTGCACGGTGATGAACGAGAAACCAAAAAAGAGCTCTTACTGAGGCGCGGACCGCGAGCTTCATTTGTTGCTGTTTAAATCCTGCATAAAACTTTGAGGCATTAGGGAGCGCATAATGCACGCCATTTTCTGCAAACGATGAGCGACCGTAGTGATTGCCGAGCACTCCATAATGACCGAAGTCATTATTTGACGACTCGGTCCAAAAAGCGTCGCCTGAGACAAATTCCGGTTTATTGTTTCGAAGTATTTTCAGATGGATTGCGGCAAGTCGTGCGAGCGTTTTCTTGGCGGTATTGACAAGAATTGTATTTGGGTCGGGCGCGTGCTTCAAATTTTTCGGGTGGGCAAGATCTCTACAGCTGAGCCCTGAAGAAATGTCGCCCGTGAATGAATAGACCTCAAAGCCATCGTCCAACCAGTGAGCCACCGGAACAACGTGCGCCGGTACCGTGGCATCCTGAATTTGGTGAATGGCATGCCCCAAATGTGCGTACACGATGAACCCGTTATGATCGCCGCTAGAGGCATCTTCACGTAAGTCGGATTCTAGTCGAGAGACCCGTACGGATGAGTCGTAGCGCCACATGTTCAAGTGCTTGTACGGATTAAAATAGTGCGAATAGAGAAAATCTTTGCGGAGAATATCAAGGTCTTCATCGAGGTCAGATGTCCATGTGATAAACGAATGTTGTTCGCTAATGAGGTTGGGATAGCAATGGTTAATTTCCGCGACAGCTTCGAGCGCGATTC
>DAIDJH010000204.1 GCA_027451425.1 Bdellovibrionales bacterium
AATTTTAGAAGAGGTACAATCAGAAGAGCAAAAAGTCCGGGCACGAGAATATGAGCATCAAACAAAAGACACTCCACCTGCCAAAGATTGGTAATAGCGCTGCCGCAATTGCGGTGGCATCGTCAGTTGTGCTGTGGGCGGCGTTCGCGTTCGCAAGTATTTCAATATCGGCAAGCACCGATCCGTCGCCCGATTCCGGCAAAACGGTGCATGTGCGGCCGGGCGATCCTTTTCAGTACACGATTTCGGTGAGTTCCGACCAGTCGACGAGTTTCGACGATCCGACCCCGCCCGATTTCAATGGGTTTGAAGCGCAGGGGCCGAGTACGCAAAGTGAAACATCTGCGGTCTTTGACAACGGAACAATCGAGACCAAACAAACCAAAGCGTTCACCTACACTCTTGTGGCGACGCAAGAGGGGACCTACACGCTCGGACCGGCGCGAGTTACGGTAAGCGGTAAAGTGTACACGTCCAACTCAATCAAAGTGAAAGTTGACGAAAACGCGCCACAGGCGCCGGCGGGGTCGGGGCAAACCGGCGGCGGCCAGAGCGATGACGATGTTTTCAATCAACTGCTGCAGCGGCAATTCGGCGGACTTTTGCAGCCCCGGAATAATTTACCACAGGCAAACTCCAATAATCTTTATTTTATTCAAGCTGTCGTTGATAAACATAAAGTATTTGTCGGCGAACAGGTAACGGTGACTTTTTATCTTGTTACGCGCGCGCAGATTGCCGATATTGACACTCTGAAATACCCGGATCTTAAAGGGTTTTGGAAAGAAGACATTGACGTCGCGACTCGGCTCAATTTTGAACCTGTAAATGTGAACGGCGTCAATTATCAGCGAGCGCTTCTGGCGAGTTACGCGCTTTTTCCGATTCACGCCGGTATATCCAAAGTGGATCCGTATCGAACGAAGTGTTCGGTCGTTGTGGCCAATAGCATGGGTTTGCCGCAGACCATGAGTGTCGACGAGCAAAGCGGAGAAATTCCAATTGAGGTGATGCCGCTGCCTGAGGCGGGTAAACCGGCAAATTTTGCGGGGGCGGTCGGCGAATTCACCGCGAGCGCGGCGGTTGATAATCCGCACACAAAAGTTGGCCAACCCGTAACGCTCACCGTGCGGCTCGAAGGGCAGGGGAACGCGAAATTGGCCGATTTGCCGAAGCTCGATTTGGGCCCCAACGTGCAGGTGTTCGATCCTAAAATAAATATGAAATTTTATCCGAACGGCCGCAGCTACAAAGAGTTTCAGACCCTCCTTGTCCCGAGACAAGCGGGTGAATTTAAAATTCCAGAATTTAACTTTTGGTTTTTTAACCCGGCGAGAAAAACGTACTACGAAACAAAAACAGATGAAATTTCGTTGCAGGTGGATCCCGGTGACGGCACGCCAAATAATATGCCGGCAATCGTCGCGCCGACTTTGGCCGCCAATCCAGCTCTTGCCACGAGCGGGCCGGCCGCTCCGGTTATGCCCGATATTCTACTCGCTCCAGAAAAATCCGGAGTGCGCTTATCGTCTGCGATGGTAGCGGGTCTTTGGTCGACGCTTTGGGGAGTGACCGTTCTTGCGCTCGGTGGATTGACTTGGCGCGAATTGCGTGACGACGATCAGGAAGAAAGTTTGCGCGAAAAAATCAATCGGCGGATGAAAGCTGTCGAGGCCGCCGCTACGAACGCAAACCACCGGCAAGTCGGGCGCGTGGCGACGGAGACAATCCATCAAGTGCTTGGTGAAATCGCCGGACTTGGCGGCGCGAGTCTGGAATTTGAAAAAATGGCCGAACAGGCTCCGCCGAGTTTTAAACGAGAAATTGTACCGCAATTGCGCAAGCTACTCGCTCGGCTTGAAGTCGCCGCATATGCGCCGGAAGGAATGATTGGCGAACTCAAAGAAAAAGCGGAACTTAAAAAGCTAGTGGTAGAAACAAAACGGATTTTGCACTTGGCTGCGCAGTACGATTTTTCGGACAAAGAAACTCGACCAAAGTAAAAAATTGGTTGTGTTCAAAAAGGGCTTCTGCGTACAATTAGATGATGGATAAAATTTTACTTCGACGACGAATTCGCCAACTCGCCGCATTATCGCTTATCGCTGCAACGGTGGGTTTGACCGCTTGTGCGGGGCTAAAAAACAAACAACAACCCATTTCTGACGTTCTCAAAGTTGTACCGGCTCAGGGCTACAAGCCCGACGCCCACTACGGCAACTTGAGTTTACAGACCGCTCCTCAAGTTGATGGGTGGATTCGCTATTTCACGGGACGTGGTCGAAAATACATGCATCTGTATCTTGAACGATCGGCCCGGTACATGCCACTTATGCGCGCGACCTTTCGTGAGCGCGGCATGCCGGATGAACTGGCCTACGTGGCAATGATTGAGTCAGGCTTAAATGCCAACGCCTTTTCGCGTGCGAGCGCTGTCGGATACTGGCAGTTTGTGCGTGGCACGGGAAAAAGATACAACCTACGCATCGATCGTTATGTTGACGAGCGACGCGATCCAATACTCTCGACTGAAGCGGCGGCGAGTTACCTCGATTCGCTCTATAGTATATTCGGCGATTGGTATTTAGCTCTAGCCGCGTACAATGCCGGCGAACAGCGAATTATGAACGCGGTGATGCGCTATCACACGCGCGATTTCTGGGAATTGGCGCACTACCGTCGCGCTCTGCCGCGAGAAACAAAAAATTATATTCCCAAATTTATTGCTGCGGTGTTGATCGCCGAGCATCCGAAAGAATACGGATTCAATGACATTGATCTGGAGCCAGTCTTTACGTTCGATTCAGTCGTCATTGATAAACCCATAAGCCTTGAGACTCTCGCTGCCAGACTTCACGTTGAGTACGACGAGCTGAAACTTATGAACCCGCGGTACAAGAGTGACTATGTGCCTGTGTACGCCGATCGTATTAATGCGATTCGCGTGCCTGTTGGGATGAAAAAGTTGGCGATGGCGGATTTGCCGGATGCGGCAAGCAGCGGGCCCAAGCACTACATCGCTTCGTTTGAGTACTATCGGATTCGTCGTGGCGACAACCTTGTGCACATCGCGAGACGGTTTCACACTTCCGTGGCAAGACTTCTCGACCTGAACAATCTCGCACGGCATTCGCTGATTCGCGCTGGCCGACGATTGAAGGTTCCTGAAGGATTTTCGGCGAGTGGCACGACTCGGCATCGCGCGGGCTGGCGTGGCCATCACCGTCGGATGATGGCATCGATTCGTCGACGCCGATATCATCACCGCCATGTTGTTCACTTAGCAAGACATCGTCGTCGCCATATTCGACGGCGGCTTTTGGCGGTAAACCACGGGCGTGTTCATGTTGTGCGGAGGGGCGAAAATCTTTCGGTGATCGCGCGTCGGTACCGAGTTTCAATTTCGCAGATCGCGCATGCGAACTCAATCCATCGGCATTCGAAATTGCTGGCAGGGACCGAGTTGATTATTCCGGATCGCCGAGCGGACTAAACCGTCGCGATCATTTTTCGGGCAATTTCACCAAACGTTCGGGCGATCGCGCTGTCGGGTTCGGCCGCGACGATCGGTACTCCAGCTTCAGAACTTAACCCAACTCTTGTTTCAAACGCGATTTCTCCGAGCTTTGCGATTTTATTCGTGTCGAGAAAACTGTTGAGTTCACCACGAGGGAAGAGTTGGATGCGATCCTGACTACCGGGCGGTTGAAAGTATGACATGTTTTCGATAACCCCAAGAAGCGGCACGCGAATTTGTTTGAACATGTCGACAGCTTTTTTAGCGTCAACGAGCGCCAAATTTTGGGGAGTGCACACGATAATTCCGCCGCTGACCGGAACTTTTTGTGCCATAGTAAGCGCAATATCACCGGTGCCTGGCGGTAAGTCGACAATCAAAAAGTCGAGTTCG
>DAIDJH010000205.1 GCA_027451425.1 Bdellovibrionales bacterium
TCGGCGCCGGCAAAACCGAAGGCGCTATTGATGCGGGTCAACTTTTAAAACCAGCACTCGCACGCGGTGAATTGCGTTGCGTTGGGGCGACAACGCTCGATGAATATCGCAAATACATTGAAAAAGACAAGGCGTTGGAGCGGCGGTTTCAAACGGTGCTTGTGCAAGAGCCCTCCGTCGACGACGCCATTACGATTTTGCGCGGCTTGAAGGAGAAGTATGAAGTTCATCACGGCGTGCGTATAACCGATGCCGCGATTGTCGCGGCGGTGAAACTTTCTCATAGGTATATCGCCGATCGATTTTTGCCTGACAAGGCGATTGATCTGATGGACGAAGCCGCATCGCGGTTATCGATCGAGATCAATAGCGTTCCCGCTGAAATTGACGAAATCAATCGCAAGATCACTCAGCTGAAAATCGAAAGTGAGGCACTGAAAAAAGAAAAAGACGATGACTCCCGTAAGCGGCTTGCCGAAATATCACGTGAACTTCGAGATCAAGAAGACCAGGTCGCGACCCTCGGTAAACAATGGGAAAAAGAAAAAGAAAAAATTTTCGGTCTCAAAAACGTCAAAGAAGAAATTGAAAATGTGCGTGTTGAAATCGACCGGGCGGAGCGCGAGGGTCAACTTGAACGCGCCGCTGAATTGAAATATGGGCGGTTGCCGGAACTTGAAAAGAAATTAAAAATATTTAGTGAGAAAGAAACTGAAAAAAGCAAGAAAGGCGAGAAGTCGCTTTTGCGTGAAGAGGTGACCCCTGACGAAATAGCTGAGGTTGTCGCGAAATGGACGGGCATTCCGGTGCAGAAAATGCTCGAGAGCGAGACGAAAAAGTTGCTTCAGATGGAAGACGAATTGCGTAAACGTGTCGTGGGGCAAGACAAAGCTTTACAGGCCGTCGCCGACGCGATTCGAAGAGCACGCGCTGAAATTTCAGACCCGCGCCAACCCATCGGCAGCTTTATGTTTCTTGGTCCAACGGGCGTGGGTAAAACAGAAACCGTGAAGGCGCTTGCTGACTTTTTATTTGATACCGAAGAGGCGGTGGTGCGCATCGATATGTCCGAGTATATGGAGAAGCATTCCGTTTCGCGTTTGATCGGAGCTCCTCCCGGATATGTCGGCTACGAAGAGGGCGGTCAGTTGACGGAAGCCGTTCGTCGTCGTCCGTACAGCGTCGTGTTGCTCGATGAAATTGAAAAAGCGCATGCCGAAGTGTTCAACGTGCTATTGCAAGTTTTGGACGACGGCAGACTCACCGATGGCCAGGGCCGCACGGTCGATTTTCGCAACACCGTGGTTGTGATGACGTCGAATATTGGGTCGCACTCCATCATGGATGAAAAGCTTAACGACGAACAAAAGCGTGAGGCCGTCATGGCCCAATTGCGGGATCATTTTCGTCCGGAATTTTTAAACCGCGTCGATGAAGTGATCGTGTTTGAAAGTTTAAAGGCCGAACGCCTTGCTGAAATTGTCGACATTCAACTTGAAGAGGTTCAACGTCGCTTGGAAGAGAAGAAAATCACCCTGAAATTTACCGACAAAGCCAAATACTGGCTTGCTGATAAGGGTTATGACCCCGTGTTTGGAGCGCGACCGCTCAAGCGTGTGATCAAAACTGAAGTTTTGAATCGGCTGGCCAAAGGGCTTATCGCGGGTGAATTTTCGCCCGGGCATACGGTGCGGGTCGACGCGCACGATTTAGGACTAAAATTCAGTATCGAGTAGGCTCTTTCCTAAATTGGAGCCTAGACTCAACTCCGCCATAAAAATCTCCGAATAAGACATCGCTATGTACCTGCAGGGAAATTTACAAACTGTCTTCGATGCGCTCTATGAAATGGGAGTCATTGAACCGGTTTTACAGATGGATTGGCAAGACGCGCTCAAAGAAATGGACCAAAATCCGAAGCCGCTATTTGAAGTTGTGAAAGTGGCCAACAATTTTCAGACCAATGTGGGCTCGCTCATTGCCAAACTTGAAAACTTCGATGAACGCTCACTCGGTTATTTAGCCATGGAGGTGGCTCGTGAGTTTGCCGATTACCACGCGCGCGACCAACTTCACTAGCGTGACCCGCCTGTTGATCGTTCTGGCGATCATCTTCGCGGGCTTGCCCGCGTTTG
Source organism: Bdellovibrionales bacterium (assembly GCA_027451425.1). GTDB lineage: Bacteria > Bdellovibrionota > Bdellovibrionia > Bdellovibrionales > UBA1609 > RBG-16-40-8. The sequence goes on from DAIDJH010000205.1 coordinate 2,136, forward strand.
CCGGCTGGACCATTGATTTTTCAAGACGTGAGAGTCAAATGCGTTCGTGGGTCAGCGATTCCAACCTTAACAATAGTCAGACATCGCAAGGCCAAGATGAATCAATGGCACAAAACGCGAGCGGCGCAAATTTTCTTGATGGAGTTGTCGACACAACACTTCCCACGCAAGACATCGTGATTCTCAATACGGACCAGGGCTTTATCCCGTCAAAAGTGCGTGTACGCGAAGGTCAACAATATAGAATCGTGGTTGTGAATGTGAACAAAAAAGAACGGAACGCGAGTTTTATAATGGATGCTTTCAACGAACACGATGCGACTTTTTACGGTAAGTTAAAATCGTTCTATATTCATCCCAAAAAAGACGGGGTGTATTCATACGAATCTCCCGAGACCTCGATGCAAGGGGAGCTGATCGTTTACCCGGCAAATTCCAATCCGCAGATGTCGCCGACCCATTTGGTTCCGATTTCGCTCGACGCGCGTGCGCCGGCATCGGAGTAGACATGGGCGCGCCGGGCTCGGTGTTTCAAGAGGCCATTCGAAATTTTTTGGCCCCGGTTGAACAATTTCTAAATGATGAGAGCGTGACGGAGATCATGATCAACGGCCCGAATGATATTTGGGTCGAGATTGCCGGCAAAATCCAAAAGACGAATGCCAAGTTCAACGATGAGGACTCGCTGCGCGCGGCAGTGAATAATATCGCCCAAAGCGTAGGGCGCGTCGTCAACGAGAATTATCCGCGCTTGGACGCGCGTCTGCCAAATGGGTTTCGGATTCACGCCGTTTTGCCCCCGTGTTCGCGTAATGGCACAACTGTGGCGATTCGGAAATTTTCCACAAGACAAATCTCATTTAAAGATTATGTTCGCATGGGGTCGATCAGCGTCGACGCTGCTCAGTTTTTGGATATCGCCGTGAAGCTCGGCAAAAATATTTTGGTGAGCGGCGGTACGGGTAGCGGTAAAACCACGCTCCTCGGAGTTTTGTGCGAGCGTATCCCGCCCGCTCAGCGCGTGATCGTCATTGAAGACGCGAGTGAATTGAAGATTGAATACGAGCATGTCGTGTTTTTTGAAACGCGCATGGCTGACGATAAAAAGCTAAGCGAAGTGTCGATGCAAGACCTGTTGAAGAGTAGTTTGCGTTTGCGCCCCGACCGCATCATTGTCGGCGAGGTGCGCGGCTCCGAAGCTCTGGAACTTATTCAGGCCATGAATACGGGTCATAAAGGTTGTATGGGTACGGTGCATGCCAATTCGGCGGTCGATGCACTGACGCGCCTCGAAGCGCTCGCGCAAGGCGCGGATCAGAAGTTGAGCGAACGCGCTTTGCGGGGGCAAATCGTTTCTGCGCTCGATCTTGTTGTTCAGATCTCGCGGTTTTCGGACGGCACGCGCAGGGTTGCTGAAATTTCTGAAGTTCGCGGCTTCACGGACGATGGAGCGTACGATGTTGTTCCACTGTACGGGATGAGTCGAATGTTAAAACAAGCGGATGGTCGTCTTTCGGGGCACTTGCAGCCAGTCGGCGAGATCCCCACATTTTTAGCTGAAATTGAAGACAATCAGATACCTTTTGGCCGTGACAAGTTTCAGAAGCCCAGTGCGGCATAAATTATTTTCAAATCTAAAACACCATTAAAAACGCGCCATTAGATATTCATTGGTGATTTTTTTGAGCTCCAACAGCAAGTGCCTCTTGCGATTTTTGCAAAAATTTAATGCAATGGTGGCGGACCAAGACATATATCAAGTTTGG
>DAIDJH010000206.1 GCA_027451425.1 Bdellovibrionales bacterium
CTTATAACTGCTCCCGCCGGCAGGAACTCTTAATTGAGAAACACTCCCGCCGTCGTACATCAAACCTAAATTTACTTGCTGAAGTTGAAGACCCAGCTGGTAGTTGCTGTTTATGTTTCCACTGAGGACGGTCGACGTCGACGGTTGATAAATTGGCGCGAACGCAAAATAAATACCGTTCGATCGCAAACCGTAGCGTTGCTGATTCTTGGCCGTTTGTTTTTTCTCGGCCTTTACAGCTCGAACCTCCACTTGTGCCAGCCGTTGGCGGACCGCCTCGGCTTTGTCGCTTGGCGGATTGAGAGCTAAATATTTTTTATAGGCGCTCGCGGCCGAATCATTTTTTTCAAGGCGCTGCTCAACAATCCCGTACATCAGCCATCCATCGGGATTGGTCGGGTTCATTTGAGTCAACGCTTTTGCTTCACTCTCCGCGGACGTCCAGTCTTTCGCCGCGATAAAGTTTTGCGCCTTCAATCGCGTTGTCTCAAAGTCATCCGCATAGGCGCGGGCAAATGGCGATACCAACAAAAAAGCGATTAACATGTATTGTTTGGTTTTCATATTTGATGATCCCTACTGGTTTGAATGTTTTCCTGCAAAATAGCCGCGATTATACGACTCAATCCACTCGGTGCGGCAGCCGCCATTGGCACGCGGGTCGGCGGCACCATTTGACAGTTGATTGTTCCGCCCGGCTACCTCACCCGATTGGTAAGCCTCTTTCATTGCAATTTGAACTTTTGCTGAACCGGCATCGTATCCGACATTGTATTGCTGTACGCACGAAATAGTTTGTTGAGCCGTACCCGCGGAGCAACTGCTGCCCGCGCTTCGCGACACGCAATTGACCGCGTGATTGTAACCTTTTTGATAACCATCAGATTTGTCGCGAATGTCGTCACTCGGGTTTTGCCCAATCAACTGCTGATCCGAAAGCGCTGGCGCGGAACTTGAACCGAGCAGACTCATCCCGTCTTGCGCCTCGCTATCCAGCTTGGCATCTTTTTCTTTTTTGGCTTGTTGCTGCTCTTGAATATACTCCTGAATTTTTTGTTGCCGCTCTTGTTCGGCTTTTTGACGGGCAATTTCCGCTTGCTGCTCTTGCTGTTGCTCGATTTGCATTTGTTGAATCTGATACGGCGTTAACGGTCTTGGCTGCAGAGAATTGCGCGCACCATTCATTAGCCCGTTCATGAGTCCTTGCATGAATGCCCCCTGCACGCCACCAGGCATACTCGAACCGCCGCCAACGCTTGGTCCTACCAATCCGCACGCCTCTTCACACGATGAATACGACCCCAGACATTGGGCCTGCCCGGTTGGACATCGACAACAACCATTTGCGCCGCAATTATCACACCAGGCGAGCGCCTGACGTGAAATTGACAATGCCGCAATCGCAACGAGAATCAAAAAAAAAGGCGCACGCCTAGCCATATTGTACAATAATGTAATGAGCGACGTGACAGTCAACTGCTTGTCAATTCGCCTGAGAAAACTAGACCATCAAAAAATTATTCAAAACCTAAGATCACGGGCAAGGAAGAGCGGCCGATTCATATTGAACCAGCCGCTCTTTTTATAAAACACCGAGAGGCAGTGGCCAATTAAAAGGCCCTGACTTCTTTCATATCTTTTGTTCCATCTTTTTTTGAATTTAAAAGTTTACTAAAAAATCCGCCCTGACCGGACTGAATTTGAATCATACGCCCTTTAGCGTTCTCAGCCTTCGGTAGCGCCACACTCAAAACACCGTCTTCGTAATGCGCTTCGATTTTTTCGGCGTTGACCGTCGAAGGCAGAGTGAAAGTTCGCTCGAATTTTCCGTATGATCGCTCCTCATACCGAGGCGTCGATTCATCCGCCTCTCCGCTCAATTCGTATCGGCGCTCACCCGATATAATCAGATGATTATTTTTTATTTCTATTTTTATGTCGTCTTTCTTCACCCCAGGGATATCAAAGCTTACCAAGTAATGCTCTTTTGTTTCTCTAATATCGCAACTGGGCTGGAAGTTAACGGTGGTCGCAGCAGTGGGACGTAAAAAACTATCCACAATGCCGTCAAAATCATCGAAAACATCTCTCATAACAGCTAACATATCTTACCTCCTTTGGTTGAGCTTACGTATTTGTCAAACGCTTTCATCTTTCACCACCTAAAAACTTTGTCCCCATAAAATTTTGTCAAGTGCATCTGGCCACCTAAAAAACGCTTTTGTATGACTTGACAATATCGATACAGAACCCACTTTTGTCTGTTGCTAACGTCACATTTTAGCCGCCCGACTGATCGGCCTTGACGATTCCGCTTCAGCGTAGTGTAACTATTGGCCTTGGCACGAATATGAAAGTTCAAGCAATAAGAGTTCTTACATTCGAAGCGGGGCATCGGATTGTCAATCACGAGTCAAAGTGCGCAACACTTCACGGGCACAGCTATGCGGTCCATCTTTTTTGCGAGGCTGCTCAGCTCGACGACCTTGGACGCGTGATCGATTTTGGCGTGATCAAAGAAAAAATTGGCTCCTGGCTTGATCGCCATTGGGATCACACCATGCTCCTCTGGAAAAACGACCCCGCCCTACCGCTCATCGAAAAATGCCCATCCTACAAGCCTGTCTATATTTGCGAATTCAACCCGACGGCCGAGAATCTTGCGCGGCATCTCTTAGAGAACGTATGCCCCACTTGTTTAGCCGAAGAAAACGTCGCCATCGCAAAAATCCGTCTTTACGAAACGCCGAACTGTTACGTCGAAGTTGAGCGTTGAATCCATTTTTTCGATTCCCGCGCCAACAACTGACCAGGGCTTCATTTCATCTGGCCGGATTTTTCCAGGTAATAATCCCACGAACCGTCGTAGACGTTGAGTTGATGCCGATCCAAACGAAAAACTCGCGTGCTCATGTGGCGCAAAAAATGGCGATCGTGACTGACGACCATCACCGTACCCGGAAAACGACAAACGGCATCGAGCAGAATGTCGCGTGACTGCAAATCGAGATGGTTCGTCGGCTCGTCGAGCACCAACAAATTCACCGGTCGCGCCAAAATGGTGGCGAGCACAAGGCGACTTTTTTCCCCTCCCGACAGCACTGAAACTTTTTTTTCGACCTCATCGCCTGAAAATTTAAATGCGCCCAGCAAGTTACGCACATAACCCAATGTTGCATTTGGGATTCGCCCATGAACTTCATCGAGTACCGTCGAGCTCGGGTCCAAAACATCGAGTGAGTTTTGACTGAAGTAGCCTATTTCAATTCCGGCGCCGACCGTCAAGCGGCCCGAGGTCGGTTCGGTCTGTCCCGATATGATTTTCAATAAAGTCGACTTGCCCGCGCCGTTGACTCCGACAACCGCGACACGATCCAGCCGTTTCACGAGCGCACTGGCATTTTGAAAAACTGAAATTTCACCACCACCCACGCGTTGCCACGCTTTACCCAAATTTTCGAGCTTGACGACCTCATCGCCACCGCGCGGGGGCGTCGGCCATTCGAAATGAATGGCTTTTTCTTCGGTTGGCAGTTCGATGCGATCAATTTTTTCCAGCTTCTTAACGCGAGATTGGACTTGAGCAGCATGCGAGGCGCGCGCCGCGAAACGCGCGATAAATTCCTCTTCTTTCGCCAACATTTCATCTTGGCGATTTGCCGCCGCAATCAATTGCTCTCGACGAACTTCTTTTTCTCGTTCATAAAAATCGTAATTGCCGCTATAAACAGTTATAGATTTATTTGCGACCTCGATGATTTTCGACACCAAACGATTCATAAAATCGCGATCGTGACTCGTCATCAGAAGCGCCCCTTTGAATTGGCGCAGCCATCCTTCGAGCCACATGATCGACTCAAGATCGAGGTGGTTGGTGGGCTCGTCCATCAACAGCACATC
>DAIDJH010000207.1 GCA_027451425.1 Bdellovibrionales bacterium
AAGCCATAATTGATTATTCGCATAAAATTGCGAGAGTGCGATGCGCCAAGGTTTCCTAACAAGTGCAGTGTACGGAGCTGCCATCAGTGGAACAATTACCGGCTTGGCCAGCGCTTCGAAATGAAGCCTTTGAAGTTCCGTCATGCGATCATTTACGCTACCGATCGCCATGTAGTGCGCGAGCCACTTTGCTCGTTCAGGTTTCGTGAGACCGAATAGCCCAGCGTTCAGGGAGTACGAAATGAGGTTTATATCTTCCATGAATGAGGTATCGGTACTTGCAATAAACGCATGCGGCATATCGTCGAGTGACGCATACTTTTTAAAGTCGGGTACTTGGGTTTCTGCATACATGTTGGCTATAGGCAAATATTTTTGGATGGGGGTTTCCCAAAAACCAGAATCACCACGACGGATAAGCCCGAGCCTAATTTTCTCATCGGGCATGACACCTTCAAGTGTGTTCAACTCGCCAATGTTTTTCTTTTGATTGTCATCAAGGCCGCCGCCTGGCAGGCTTGGAAAGAATTCGGCAACTTGCTCGTAGCCCGACTCAGGTTTGTAAATTTTCTGAAAGGCTTCACGAATTCTCTTACTTATATAGCGACGCTCGTCCGCCGACAATTCTTTCACGCCGCGCTCGGTGAACACGAGAATAATCTCCTGGATGTTCATACTTTTAAAAAGGCTAAACTCCGGATGTTTGTAGGCGAACGGTAATACCTCCGCTGCTCGTGCCGGGTCGACGGTGGAAATAAGGTCGACATTGTCTTGCAAAAGGGCATCAAGGCTCGCTTCCGGTGTCAGCTCTGGTACAAGCTGGACGATCTGTGGAATATTCTGGCTAGCGTGGTAATGATGCGGATTAAGTTTAAGCTCAATGTGGCCGCTTCCGTCATCCTTTGAAATATAATAGGGGCCGCTCGTCTCTTTGAAATTTACAATCTTAAGCGTTTTAGGATCACAGCTCGAACGGGGGATTATTGCAAAATCAATTGCGGCCAGCATCGGAAGAAGAAACGGCCGTCTCTCGCTTGTTCTAATGATAACCGTGTTGCCATCTTGACGAATGTCGGGACAATCATCATCTACTGTTTTAAGTTGAACGCCGGGGCAAACTAAATCTTTGAAATTGCCATGTGTGTTGCCTGTCAATACTAACAGACGCTTAAGCGAGAAAACTACGTCATCGGCGGTTACCGCTGTACCGTTCTCAGTTTCTAAACCATTTCGAATTTTAAGGTGCAGCTCGCGTCCCACCCATTCGGCATGCTCAGCGATACCCGATTTGAGATTGCCGTCGGTGTTAAATTCCACAAGCGGCGAGAATAAATTTTCTAAAAAAATGTATTCATATGCAAAGTGAATCTTGGTCGGCTCATAAGCTGTGGCGGGCAGAGCCACAGGGAATGCCACCCGTAATATACTGTCGTTGCCGATTGAAATTTTCATGTAAATGTACGTTCCTCCGATAAGACTTAGAATAATAGTCAAACCAACAAGTCGAGCGAGTGACATCCCCGAACCTTAGTTGTTGCCGTTTGGCTTGTTTGCGGAGTCTTCGCTGCGCGTGAGACCGGGGATCTTAGGCGCATCTAAATGCGCACTTCCTTGCACACAGACGGTAAGGACGTGTGAGTCGGCGCTATTGAGAAGGCCCATCCGTTTGAGTTGCGAAATGATATCTCCGTCAAACTGCAAACACTGGAGTGCGTTCACTTCAAGGACACCATCGTCAACAAGTACGTCAATCGCATTCGCAATATCCAGCTTGTCTTGCAGACTAAGCTGTCGCCCTGTTTGTGGGCTCTGCGATGATGGTTTTTGTGGGAATTGATCGGCGGTCGCAAGACTTGCTGCAAGGACCGTCGCGATTGTGGCTACAATATTTTTTGATTTCATGCGCCCTCCGGCGATTTTAATTTTGTTCTATCGATTCCATGCCGTTTCATTTTATCGCAAAACGTACTTCGACTCATATGGGCTAAGCGGGCAGCCTTTGATATAACCTGCCCACCCCGATCAAGTGCGGAACGAATGAGGCGATCTTCATTTTGAAAAGCCTTAAATTGCAAGACCTCGTAATCAATCGCTGGCGTCTTTTCAGTTTCATCATGCATCTGTTGAGCGAGGATTTTGGTGTCTAGAGTTTTGCCTTCTGACAGGATGACCATTCTTGTAATGGCGTGCTTTAGCTGCCGAATATTGCCTGGCCATGAGCAATATTTTAGTTCATCTACTACAGCCGGCGTTAGAATCTTCTGCGTTTTATTATCGTGATTTGCCTGATCGACAAAAGCTTGAGCTAAAACGGGAATGTCTTCGGTACGCTCGCGAAGCGGCAAAACGTTAATAGGCAAAACGTGAAGGCGATGAAATAAATCTTCTCGGAATAATCCCTGTACAATTTTTGATTCAATCGGAGCGTTTGTCGCTGCGATCACGCGGGCGTCAGCCTTTTTAATTAACGTCGAGCCAACTGGCGTAAATACTTTTTCTTGCAACACTCGTAGCAGCGCCGATTGCAGGCTGTACGACATATCTCCAATTTCATCCAAGAATAAGGTTCCGCCGCTTGCGGCTTCAAATTTTCCAATTTTAGATATTGTGGCCCCCGTGAACGCCCCTTTTTCGTGACCGAATAGTGTACTTTCGATTAATTCGGCCGGAATAGAGGCGCAATTAACTGCAACAAACGGTCCTCGAGCCCTTGGCGACTGTTGATGGATAGATCGGGCAATCAGTTCTTTACCCGTTCCATTCTCACCGCGAATGAATACAGACTCGCTTGACGGAGCGAATCGACGAATGAGGTCGGCAATATCGGCTTGGTGATTTGAGACTCCAATAAGCCCAACGCTGTTTATATTTCGAACGTTTTCTGTTTCAACAAATTGCTTTATAGGTTTTGTTCGTCGCTCGACTTCCTGGCAGATGCGGTAAATGATCCCAAGAAGTTTCGTATCGGTCGTATCCTTGGAAACGAAGAATATGGCGCCACTTTCAAGCGTTAAATTATGCACCTCATTTGATCTATCTCCTGAAAACGCTACGAGAGTGAGTTTCGGATCATATTCGCGAATCTGTTTAATGACCTTGGCACCGTTGGTTCCCGGCATGTGATAGTCGATCAGCGCAAGCGAAAATGTAATTGCTTTTTGCCTGATGAGTGCGATTCCCTCGTCGGGATTTTGAACCGCTTTGACAAGAAAGCAGCCTTCGTTTTCAAAAAACGCTTTCATCGACACGAGAAGGTTGCTGTCGTCGTCGATTAGCAGAATATTGTGAACCATTTTTGCCTCTTGATTTCTGTACATCAATATTCATGCCAGCGGTTTTTGAGCGAATTGTCCGAGCGGTCGGACGTCAAATACTATTGGGTTGGAATAGGGCACAAGTTGCGTGAATGGTCGATCATGTTTTGTGGAAAGCCGTTAGAAACTTTTTCATGCCTGGAGACCAGCGCGGTCAAATGCGTGGAAAATCAGACATTTGCCCGTAGCCAAATTTAACGGATTTTCGTTAATCTTATGACTTGAGCACGGGCGCTCTCGCTAAAAGGATTTGGCGCCAGAGTGATGTGATAAAATATCACAGACCAGTAGCTGAACCACAGTATTTTTTGATTTTCTAAAAAATATTATTAAATCACGTCGAGATAACACGACTTTGGTGGGGAAAGTAACGATTTTGACTCTCGGCAATTCGAATTCTTTCACGCGATGATCAAGACCAACAGCGTGGAAAGCGCTCAACATTATGGAGGGGGAGACCAAATGGCGAGAATAATTGTTTGTTTCGCGGTTGCATTAATTGCAAGCCAGGCCTGGGCTTGCGGTGTATGGCGCTGGGCTGTCAAAACGGGAACGGAT